>JAGTQI010000014.1:16347-26924 GCA_018396955.1 Candidatus Bathyarchaeota archaeon
AGTATAACCCAAGGAATATTCTTGAAAGGATTTTCTTAAACAGTGAAAAAGTCTTAGATTCGGGTGAGATTTGGCTTTGCGCTTGGTGTTACCGTTGTTATAGGTATTGCCCACAAGCATTAAAACCACCAGAGATATCCCTCTACACCAGAAGGCTTGCAGTTAAAGCTGGATATATGCAAGCATTTGAAGAGGCTATCCAAAAAATTGTTAAAGTGTCTGGGCCTGCGGGGCTCAATGTTGCATATGAATTAGCTCTGAAAAGTTATGAGGTTACGATTTTTGAGCTATGAAGGAGGCTGGTGGGATGTTAAGAAATTGTTTGCCAGTTCATCTTCCAAGGGAACCTTAGACATGGATATACAAGCGTTAAAGGAACTTGATGTGAAGAAAATGGAACAGAACAAGCTAGATAAAGAAAGGCTTCAGCTGTTATGGTTTTCAGCAGCGGAAGGAGAAAGATTCGCCTCCAAGATTTATGAAATGCAAAAGATTATGGACAGCGTAACCCGAGAGGAAATAGAAAACGCCAAAAAGGTTTTCTCATGAGTTGGAGGGACTTAAATGCCAGAAAGGCTTTGGAGAATTCCTTTAGACCTTAATAAGGTTTCGAGGCCAAAAGCTGAAATCCACATATTAAAAGACCAGTGTAAGGGTTGCGGCTTCTGCATCCAATACTGCCCCAAAAAAGTTTTAGAGGAATCCGACGAAATTAATGCCAGAGGGGTTTACCCTCCAAGAGTTGTTGATGAAAAAAACTGCATATTATGTGGCTTCTGCACAGCTGTATGCCCAGACTTTGCAATTTTTGTAAAGGAAAAACAATGTAAGGATGGATGTTAGATGGCCGGTGAAAAAACGGTCTTAACTGGTGTGCACTTCATGAGCGGTGACATAGCATGCGCGGAAGGCGCCATAGCAGCTGGATGCCGATTCTTTGCTGGATATCCCATAACGCCCGCAACAGAAATAGCCGAGCACATAGCAGTCCGAATGCCAAAGGTAGGCGGAATATACATTCAAATGGAGGATGAAATAGCTTCCATAGCTGCCGTTATAGGCGCATCCTACGCTGGTTTAAAGGCTATGACAGCCACTTCTGGGCCGGGCTTTAGTTTAATGCAGGAGAATATAGGCTTAGCAGCCATGACAGAAGCTCCATGCGTGATTGTTGACGTCATGCGAGGAGGCCCCAGCACCGGACAGCCAACCCTTCCTGGACAGCAGGACGTTATGCAGGCCAAATGGGGTTCTCATGGCGACTATGAAATCATTGCTTTAGCGCCTTCTTCCGTTCAGGAAATGTTCGACTTGACGATAAATGCTTTTAACTTGGCTGAGGCTTACCGTGTTCCAACATTGGTGATGGCTGACGAGGTTGTTGCCCACATGTGGGAAAGGGTAACGATACCGTCAGCCGAAGAGATAAAGATAGTAAACCGCAAAAAGCCTAGCACCCCATCGGACAAGTATATGCCCTTTATGCCCGACGACTTGGTTCCGCCTATGGCTTGTTTCGGCGAGGGCTTCCGTTTTCATGCAACAGGATTAACCCATGATGAGTATGGCTATCCACGCACACAAAGCTCAGAGACTCAAATGAAGCTTGTACAGAGACTTTGCGATAAGATAAGGAAGAATGCTGACAAAATTATCCGCGTGGAAGAACAAATGTTGGATGACGCCGAAATAGTGGTTTTTGCCTATGGAATAGTTGCAAGGGCGGCCCTAAGCTCGGTAAGAAAGGCAAGACAGCAAGGCATAAAAGCCGGACTTCTCCGCCCAATCACCCTTTGGCCTTTCCCAGAAAAACACGTAGCAAAGGCTGCTGAAAAAGCCAAAGCTATAATTGTTCCAGAAATGAACTGCGGGCAAATGGTGAGGGAAGTTGAAAGAGCTGCGAAAGGGACACCGGTTTTCCACATGCCAAAATTGGGTGAGGAGCCGCATACGCCGATGGAGATTCTCGAATTTATAAGGAGGTATGGCAGATGACGGAAACCGTTGAGCAGCATCCCCTTTCAAAATATTTGAGAGCCGCCATGATGCCCCACATATGGTGCGCCGGATGCGGAAACGGCATAATACTTAACGCTTTTGTACATGCGCTTGACGAGTTGCAGATAAATTTGGATAAGCTTGTCGTTGTTTCAGGAATAGGCTGCATTGGAAGGGCAGCTGGCTACATAAACGTGGATTCCTTCCACACAACCCATGGACGCCCCATCGCCTTTGCAACGGGCGTTAAACTTGCAAACTCAGAGTTGGAAGTTGTCGTTATAAGCGGTGACGGCGACCTCTTCGCCATAGGGGGAAATCACTTTATACATGCAGCAAGGAGAAACATTGGAATTAAGGTGATATGCGCCAACAACTTCAACTACGGAATGACCGGCGGACAAGTTGGACCAACAACACCATTAGACGCTTTTACAACAACAACACCTTACGGGAATATAGAGCACCCTTTCAACTTGGTTCATTTGGCAGCGGCTGCTGGTGCAACCTATGTGGCGAGGTGGACAACTCTTCATGTGCGAATGTTAACAATGTCCATAAAGAAGCTTCTACAAAGAAAGGGCTTCTCCTTTATAGAGGTTATATCGCCATGCCCAGAAATCTATGGGCGACACAATAAGATGCGAACAGGGCTTGAAATGATGGAGTGGTTTAAGAAAGCTTCGGTTATCTCTAACTTCTCGGACCCGGCTAAGGCGGAAATAACTCCGGAAAGAATAGTTATCGGGGAATTCGTGGACATTCAAAAGCCAACCTATGAGGAGCTACTTCACAATAAAATGGCGCAAATAATGAAAGGAGAAGGTGAGTAGGTGAGGCACTATGCGTGTTGAAATCAGATTTGCAGGTTTCGGCGGACAGGGAATAATTAAGTCTGGAATCATGGTGGCGGCAGCTGCATGCATATACGGCGGAAAACACGCCGTTCAAACACAGTCTTACGGACCAGAGTCGAGGGGCGGAGCATGCCGTTCCGAAGTTGTAATAGCGGACGACGAAATTGACTTTCCAAAAGTCACCGAGCCAGACATCTTGGTGGTGATGTCTCAACACGCCTACAACGAGTACGCGGAAACTGTGAAAAAAGAAGGGACAATAATACTTGACCCAGACATGATTCCCAACGAGAAGGAAATTGAAGGCGTAAAAGTTTTCCGCGTTCCAGCCACAAAGATGGCTGAGGAGCTGGGAAGAAGAATAGTTGCAAATGTTGTTATGCTGGGAGCTTTCACAGCAATCACTGGAATAGTTGACAAAGAAGCCCTAAAAAAGTCGATAAAGGCTAATGTGCCAAAGGGAACAGAGGAATTAAACCTAAAAGCCTTTGAGATTGGCTATGAATTCGGCAGAAAAGTTGTGGAAGGCTAACTTTGCTGCTCGACCTTTTGCAGCGGCACTTGTAATTGAGGGGCCACTTGCGTTAAAAGTTTGGATTTCCTAGCACCAACATGGCGTAAGGGGACAATTTTTCTTGCTTCGTTGTAAATGTCTGATGCTATTTTCCCAAGAACCAATTCTTGGACAAACTGGTCCATAGTTAGAGCGGCGCTTTTCTCCTCAATTATTTTCGCCATAATTTTACGTATGGCATACTCTTGCGAAGTCTTTATTCTGGAAAGAGTGAAGGCACATACCGCCACTCTAAATCGGTAGCCGTCTTTTGTTGAAACATTGAAAATTCCATCAACCTTCGTTGTTCTCCGCCTCACAAGACTTCTAAGATAATCCCTTGAATACTCATGTCCCTTAAACATGGTGCGGGCTGTTTTCCCTTCTACCTGTGTTATTTGAAAGTACAGTTTTAGATATTGGTGGGAAAAGTCGCCGGTAATATCGTAAAGCGTTGCCTCCATAACCCTTCCAATGAGTTTTTCCGGCGCGTCTGCTGGTATTGTGCCTAGCTCAACATTTCCGAAGTACGGTGGGGCAACTACGGTATACCATGCTTTGCTACGCCACTTATCTCTGACCTTCTTTAACGACAAGGCTAACCTCCATCTCTAATTAGGGAAGAAAAGTCATATTACGAGGGTATTAAGCTTTACCTTTTAGGCGCTATTTTTTCCAAGCCACCCATGTACTTTCTCAAAACCTCTGGAATAACCACTGAACCATCCTCTTGCTGATAGTTCTCCAGTATAGCCACAATAGTCCTTCCGGTGGCTAATGCTGTTGAGTTAAGCGTATGCACAAAACCTTTCGGCGGTTCCCCCTCCTTTTCCCTGTACCTTATATTTAATCGCCTAGCCTGATAGTCGGTGCAGTTGCTGCATGAAATTATCTCTCGGTAAGCGTTTTGAGCGGGCATCCAAACCTCAATGTCATATTTTTTGGCGGCAACTGTTCCAATATCGCCGGTGCAGACGTTCACGACACGATACGGCAAGCCAAGTTTTTGAACTAGTTCCTCCGCATTTTTAATGAGTTCTTCATGGAATTTCCAAGAGTCCATTGGCTTGCAGAATATGAACTGTTCAACTTTGTTAAACTGGTGGGTGCGGAAAATCCCGCGAGTGTCCTTGCCGTGGGCACCCGCCTCTTTTCTAAAGTTGGGGCTTATGCCGACAAATTTTATGGGTAAGTCTTCAGCTTTCAAAACTTCGTCCATAAACATTGCAGCCATTGGATGTTCCGAAGTAGCAATTAGGTATAGGTCCTCATTTTCGATTTTATATAGGCTATCTTCAAAGTCGCTGAGGGCTGTAACTCCTTCGTAGGGTTTGCGCCTCATCATGAAGGGAGGCTCTATGGGCATGTAGCCTTTCTTAACCATTTCCTCTAATGCAAAATTCAGCAGAGCAATGTCGAGCAGAACGCCTTCTCTTTTAAGGTAGAAGAACCTTGCTCCGGCAATTTTTCCAGCCCTTTCAATGTCCATTATGTCTAGGTTTAAACCAAGCTCAATGTGGTCTTTCACTGGAAAGTTGAAGCGCGGTATTTCTCCCCAAGTCCTCACGGTAACGTTATCATATTCGTCTTTGCCTATTGGAACAGAATCATGTAAAAGATTTGGAAGTTTCATAAGGTAGTTGTGCACTTTCTTCCTATATTCGCTCACCAACCGCTCCAAATTCGCTATTTCTTTGTCTATCTCCTTAGCCTCAGAGACCATCGGTGTGGCATCCACACCCTTCTTTTTAGCAGCCGCAATCTCCATTGTTATACGGTTTCTCTCCCGCCGCAAGTCATTAAGCTTCGTTAAGTGCTGGCGCCAAAGCTTATCACATTCAATCAATTCATCCAGCATCCTCAAAAATTCGGGTTCGCCTCTTCTCTGAAGGTTTTCTCTTACGAATTCGGGTTTTTCTCGAATCAGCTTTATGTCCAGCATCTTAAAACCAACTATTCAAGTTTCCGCGCAGTTTTTAGAGTTTTCTCCGCTAATGAAATGGAGAAAAGCAAATCATCAATTGTCGCAATAAAAGTTTGAAATTTTCCTCTACATTTTATGCGTGTAACAACGTTTTTTCCATCCCTCGACGTTTTAACAGACAAACCAGCTGGCACTTTAAAGTTGTCAGGTGAAACAGCATTTACAACAGCCTCGGCGCTTGCCACACTATCATAACTTATTATGATTTCAGCTTCCAATCTTTTCTCCAGCCAGCTGCTTTCCAACAAGCTCGTTGACAAGTTGTAAGAAAGTTTTCACGTTTTCTATTGGGACTTGGGCGCCGGCAGCTACGTTATGACCTCCACCTTTTCCCAAACATTTTTCAGCCGCCACTTGCATGACTTCTCCAAGATTTACGCCCTTATAGGCTACTGTGTCTATTGTTCTTGCTGAAACCTTTACAAGTCCTTCTTCTTTGACGTCTGCATAGGCGATGAGGGGTTTCTCTGGGTTTGGAAGACTTGTTGTGAGAATTGATGATATTGCTCCAACGATTTTTTCGTCTATAAAATCCTCCCCATAAACTACGTAGATGTTTTCCATTTCCCTTATCCTTTCAGGCTTCTCTATAATCCAACTCAGATACCTATTAATTGTACGCCTATATTCATCAAGGATTCTGCTGGCTTCTTCTAAGGATGCTCCTCTGTCGCCCATGCAAACCGCCACACCTACACTCGGTTTGTCCATGCGTCCGGCAGCGTTAAGCAGAACAGCAAACTCCCTTCCATCTCTGAGCGGTGTCCAAGGCTCTTCCTTGCTGAGGGTGTAAACATGCCCTATGAGATTTGATATTTCATAATGCAGTCCCTTTGAGAGTAGATATTCCGCCAACGCTGAGCAGAGCCTCCTCTTCTCCTCCTCTGATAGGTCTCTTAAAGCCCGCCACTTGTCACCGTATTTTGGCTTTATGTCAATGCTTGCCAGAAAAGCCAAGCTTTTGTCTTCTTCTCCGCTTATGCCAGGAATGAAAGGATTTGTTGTTGACGCCAACGTTTTGTGGATTGGGCGGGTTTCCCTACCAAAGAAAATCAAGTCCTTCTCAACTGTCAGCAGCCCTTGGCTTTTTGCGTCTTCAACTATTTTCTCGTTGAGCCCTCCAAGCATTCTCTGGTCGTATTTGTCTTGTAGGTCTCCAAGTGCCCCAACGACGGCTATTGGAGCCAAATCTATATTCACTTCATTAATTGCTTTAGCTACGAAGTAGGCTACTCCGGCGCTGCTGACGTCTCGCGCTCCGTCAATGCCAAACAAGTGTGGGTTAACGCATGGAAAATCACTGCTCAGTTCTCCGCCTAGTTGGTGGTGGTCTAAAACAATAACTTTTATGTCTCTGGCTTTCTGCCTCAGCAAGTTTGCATGGTTGCTTCCAAGGTCTGTAAAGATAACCATTTGAGGCTTTTCTTGCAGTATTTCAGCCACCAGTTTTTCGTCAACCCACTGAGTTATCCTAATCCGGAATCCGGCATCAAGCCTGTAAAGGGCTTTCCCAATAATGCCAGCGGCGGCAACCCCATCAGCATCCAAATGCGAGAAAACATGAATATAACCGCCCTCTTTAGCCGCTTCCAAAATGGTTTTGGCTGCATCGGAAACACTGTTAAAGAATTTTGCGACTTGTTTCTCGTCCAACCCCATTTCCATCACAATCTAATGTACTGTCAGGAATTTAAAGGCAGTTAACTGATGAAAAAGCTTAGGTTTAGGCTATTGATGCTATTTTCGGCTCATACTTCCAGTTAGGAGGCAAAACACCCTCACGCTTATAATATCGTGCAAGCTTGTGAATTTTCGCCTCCACAAGCTGCAATGCCCTTTTATTGTGCAAGTCCTTCCTATGCTTTTCAAGATGAGCTGAAAGCCTCGCAGCCTTCTTAAGCAGGTTACCAAGGTCTTCAGGTATCGAAGACACAAGTTCAGCATCCTTGAGGATTTGAGTTATGGTCTTGCCAGTTAATGGCTTAACCAGTGGGATAGCATACTGGTCCCTTAATATTGTTCCTATACGGCTTGGAGGATGCCCCTCCTTTGCCAGTTTGATAACTAGGGCTTCCACTTCCTCTGGTTGATATTTACACCAACTTGGAGGGCGTTTGCTAACAGGTCTTGTTGAATGGGATTTGCCCTTCTCCTGTTTTGGCATACCATTATCCCTTTAGTTCTGTAAGAGCAAAGTCAGACGAATATTTAAGACCTTCGATGCTTGTTTTCACTTAAATTTACCCGAAAAAGGACTTAAACCATTCGCCTAAACCTTTAGGCTTTTATACCATTTTGCAAATTTTCGAAAGGCCCTTGCCCTATGGGAATACTTGTTCTTTTCGGCAATGCTCATCTCAGCGAAGGTTTTTTGACTGTTAGCTGGCTTAAATATCGGGTCGAAGCCGAATCCGTGGTAGCTTTCCCTTCGCAACTCTTTGGTTATCTCGCCTGCAACTTCTCCCTTAAAGCATATTGGAGCGTCCAGTTCTTCGGAGAAAAAAGCCACCACAGACTGAAACTTTGCCTGTCTGTTTGCGGTTTTTTCCATAAGCTCCAACAAGCCTTCATTACCTATGGTCTTGTAAACATAGGAGGAATACGGTCCCGGAAAGCCGCTTAAGGCTTCAACAAATAGTCCGGCGTCCTCAACTATGAGGGGGAGACCGCACTGTTTGTAGGCGTGGATAGCGCTTGTTTTTGCGATTTCCTCGAGGCTTTCGCTCTGAATCTCTAGGGTTTTAACCCTTATCATGCCTACGGCTATTTTGTAGCGGCTTAAGATCCTTCGGGCTTCGTTGAACTTATTAATATTATTTGTTGCGAAGAATATGACTTTGCCCTTTAATTGGAAGCTCATGGCGGTTCACGTTTCTTTTTAGCCCCTTCGAACGGACACGCTGAAGTATTTCTCCCAATTAATCTGCACAATTTCTAAAATGTTTCCATCGGGGTCTGTGAAGGTGGCATGTTTTCCACCAAGGTTCTTCATGCAAATTCTTGATAAACTTCACGCCCTTGCTTTTCAATTCGCTGCAGAATTTTTCAACATCGTCCACTAAAAATTCCACTGACGGTGAGGTCGGTGCAACACGTTCTCCTCCCTTAAGTTTTGGAATCAGCCCAATCTCGACTCCGCCGCACTCAAAACCAACATGGCTTAAGTATTCGTACTTCTTTTCCATGCCAAATATTTCTTTACAAAATTGCATTGCCTTCTTCAAGTCTGAAACGTAAAAGGTTATGCACCAAACGGTTTTTATCGTGTTTTATTCACCTCTTCTTTCGGTTATGTAGCGTCCTCTCTTCTCTATTTCCCTTATTTTATCTAAAACGTTTTTCACTTCGCTCGCCTCTAAAACGCTTGCATAGCCCTCAATTATGGCGTCGAAACATTTTTCGACAAATTGGAAGTGAGTGCTTTGCAAAGCTCTTTTCATAAGGTGTAAATCCACACCTCTTGTTTCAAGCTCTTTTGTTTTTTCGCCAAGCCCAAAATCCACAAAAAAGATCTTACCTTCTGGAGTCTGAATCATGTTGGATGTTGTTAAGTCGCCGTGAATTATCCCGTTTTTGTGCAGTTTGCCGATTAATTTGCCTATATTGAAGCATAATTTTTGCCTTGTGTTTTCGGAAACTTTGGCCAACAACTGCTTTACTTGCTCTCCTTCAATGTACTCCATTATGACTGTGGCGTTTTTTGCGTCAACCAAATAGATTGTTGGTGTGGGCACACCAGCCTTTTTTGCTTCATGCATTAGCTGGGGCTCATGGATTGTTCTGTAGATTCTTATTTGCTCGTCTAGGGCTGGAGCTCTATACTTTTTTGGTAAACGCTGCTTCATTATCACTTTTCTGCCGTGCCAGTCCGCAAGGTACAGGCATGCTTCAGCTCCTTTTTTAATTAGCCTCGGCTGGCTTATTTCACCCAAGGAACCTCAACCTCTTCAAGCCGCCACCTCAACCTCACAAAACTCTCATGGATTGGCGTGACAACGCCGTGGGTAAAAGCTAAAACGCCGGTCCAAGCTATCATGGCACCGTTGTCTATGGCAAATTGGCTTGGCAAGACACAGAATTTCGCGTCATGCTCCTCGGCTATTGTCTTAACCATTTCTTGAAGTCTTTTATTGGCGGCTACACCCCCCGTTAACAGAACTTCCTTTTTTTCTGTGTGGGATAGAGCGCGTTCTGTGACTTCTGTTACCATGGAGAAGGCTGTTTCTTGGAGACTGTAGCATAAGTCCTCGAGCCTTTCACCCTTCTTCAGCAGGTTGACCGCCGCCGTTAGTAAACCGCTGAAGGACATGTCCATGCCTTTCACGGCGTATGGCAGTGGAATAAGCCTCCGCCCGCCCTTCGCAAGTTTTTCTACAACAGCTCCAAAGGGTTCGCCGGGCTTTTGCCTTAGTCCAGCTTCTCTTGCGAAAACGTCTAGGCAGTTTCCAAGGGCTATGTCTAACGTTTCGCCGAAAACCCTGTAGCGTCCAGAATCAAAAGCAGCTACTATAGTGTTTCCACCAGAAACATAAAGTGTAACAGGGTCGACGGTGTTGGTTTTTAATTTGCCAATCTCAATGTGCGCCACACAGTGATTGACACCAACCAAAGGAATGCCAAGATAGGAGGCTAATGCTCTTGCAACAGTGGCGCCTGTTCTAAGGCATGGACCTAGCCCCGGACCTTGGGAAAAAGCTATAACCTTTAAGTCTTTGCGTTTTATTCCAGCCTTCTGAAAAGCCTCTTCAAGAACCTTATTTGCAACCTCAGCGTGGTGCCGCGCAGCTTCCCTCGGGTGTATTCCGCCTTCCGGGGGCATGTAGGCGCTTATCACGTTTGCCAAAATTTCTCCTTTAAAGGTGACTATTCCAACGCTGAAGTCGTCTGCTGTGCTTTCAATGCCTAGACAGTAACCATCTATTGTTCTTGTAGGCACTGTTAACGCCCCTTTTCCACCTAAATTATTTTATCTTGGACAAGCATATTTTATTTGAGAACGCCTATATATCTGCGTGGAAACGGAGAGGGAAATGCCGAAACACAACGATTTAGAGCAAAAAGCCTTTCAAATAATTATGAGTTCTGGAAATGAGGGCTTGCCCCAGTCTGAACTATGGCGAAAGCTCGGAGCCAGCAGCAGGGAAGGTTCTCGCATAGCCCTAAAACTTGAAAGCAAGGGTTTAAT
>JAGTQI010000015.1 GCA_018396955.1 Candidatus Bathyarchaeota archaeon
GACCCCGATTAGAGGGGCTCCCCTAATCTTCATGGTTCTTATGGCTTCAGCTACTTCGCCACAGTTTTTCATCTTCAGAAACTCTGTTTTGTAGGGTAGCTTCATCTGGTTTATTGTTATGAGTGTGCCGTTGCGCCATGTTATGGTTCGCATTTGACGTTTTTCCCTCCGTCCTTTGCGTTCGCTAACCGTTTATGCTAGTATAAGTATAAATCTTGTTAGACGTACGCGGAAAGGGATGGCGAAAAGTTTGAAGAGGAAGAGCCTCCAAACCCTTGTTGAAAAACTTGGAGCGCGTTATTCGGAAATTTTGGGCATAGACCTAAAAAGCCAAAGGGAGGAAGAGATTTTCAAATGGTTTCTGGTTTCCATACTTTTCGGCGCGCCAATAACGGAAACTTCCGTCATAAAAACTTACAAGTGCTTTGAAAAATACGGCGTCTTAACCCCTCAAAGGATTCTGGAAACAGGTTGGGATGGCTTGGTGCGGATTCTAGACGAGGGAAGCTACACGCGTTACGATTTCAAAACAGCTGACAAACTTCTCGAGGTTATGCGAAATCTAACTGAAAAGCACCGTGGAAAGCTAACTACCATTTACGGGAAAGCCCGCGACCATGCAGATTTAGAAAAGAAGCTTAAAAGTTTGGGGAAGGGTGTCGGCAACGTGACAGTGGGCATTTTCTTAAGGGAGCTCCGCGACATTTGGGAAAAAGCTAAACCGAAACCAACAAGCCTCGTTGTAATGGCGGCTAAGAACCTTAGAATAATTGATGAGAAAGCCCCGAAAGATGTTTTGCAGCAACTTGAAGATTTTTGGGCTAAAAATGCTGTTGCTGGCAAGTCCTTCATAAATTTTGAAACAGCGCTGCTACGCTTAGGCAAGAATTACTGTAGAAAGGATAGGTGTGCTGTCTGCCCTTTAAAGGCGGATTGCAAACGTCACTCTATGGGGGCTTAATGTAAGTTACAACCTCTATTGGGCATTCTTCTAGCTTCAGTCGCTTCCGCCATTCATCGCCAATGGCTATGAGGGAGAAAATCCCTGAAATTTCTGCCTTCGCTTTTCGAACTAAGTTGACGAGGGCTGCTTGCGTTTCCCCGGTCTTAATCATGTCATCCACTATCAAAACACTGTCTCGCTTCTTGATGGCTTCCTTTGGAACATAAAGCGTAATCGTCACACCTGAATCCCTAAGCACGAAAGTCTCTTCAAGAAACTCTTTAACGCCAACTTCCTTGCTTCTCTTGGCTATAACGAGATTTACGCCTAGGGCGTTTGCCACCATAGTCGCTAGGGGAATTCCGTCAACAGCTGCCGTAAACACTTTTGTAACTCGTTTTCCAGCAAAATTTGCAAGGGCATGATTAGCCGCCTGCTGGAGAATGTTAAAATCGCCAATAATCTCTGTGTTATCAAAATAGCCATCCTCATTAAATCTTATCCTGTTACGAAGCTCGTTTTCCAAACCAACAAACTTTGACAAAACTTTCCAAAGCTGCTTTGCTCTGGCAGTGTTGGGCAAAACATGCCCTTTCGCGTATCGGCTTAAAACTGTCACCGGCAAGCCGGTTTTTGCCGACAACTCGCGGTATGTTATGTTTCGTTTGTATTTTGCTGTTCGAAGAAGCTCTATGGTCATTAAGCGCAGTTTTAACTCTTCCGCATGTGTGCTCATCGGTCTCCCCCATACACATGGACTAGTTAAATTTCAAAGCGTTTACATCTTATTATTACCTTCCCAATTTATAATTTCCGCTCGAAAACTGAATAGCGCCCAACAAACGTTTTAAGGAGTCTCCGCCAAAACCACTTCAACAGAATACTCAAATCCATCTCGATAAACTGTTAAGCGGACTTTTTCACCAGCCCTCTTCTTGTGAATTTCGCCTAGAAGCTTCTCTATCCGTGTTATGGGCACGTCGTCCAAAGCCAGTATTATGTCGCCTGCCACTATGCCAGCCTCATGCGCCGGACTTCCCTCCACAACTCTCGTAACTAAAACGCCCTCGTCCACTGGTATTCCATAATATCGGGAAATCTCCTTCGTTAGGCTTAAGCCCATTATCCCTAGCCATGGGCGTGTGTGCACCCCTTTTGATATTATCTCGGATGCACATTTCTTAGCCGAGTTTATTGGTATTGCAAATCCTATTCCATGGGCGAAGGGAATAATCGCAGTGTTTATGGCAATAACCTTGCCATTAACATCCACCAGTGGTCCACCGCTGTTTCCCGGGTTTATGGCCGCATCCGTTTGGACAAGGTTTTCCAGAAGCTCGTTTTTGGATTCTATGGTTCGATTTAGGGCGCTTATAACCCCAGCAGTTATTGTTGGTCCGCCAGCTAAGCCAAAGGGGTTGCCGATGGCGTAAACGCGTTGTCCAATCCTCAGCTTGTCGGAGTCTCCGAGTTCCGCGTAGGGCAAGCCTTTCTTGTCAACTTTGACGACGGCTATGTCATGGATTGTGCATGTTCCAAGCAAACGCCCATTTAAAACCTCACCGTTCCAGAGGGTAACAGCTATGCGTTCAGCGCCTTGAACCACATGGTTGTTCGTCAATATATGTCCTTCATCGTCTATTATTGTTCCTGAACCCATACCCTTTACTGGAAATACTTGGTAGAATATGTCTTGAATCAGCCTTATCGTGCTGATGTTGACGACGCATTTACTGGTTTCCTCTAGAACGTCCAAAACCTTAGATTCATTGTTGGACACCATTTTCGTCACCATCGTTAAGTTATTTCATAAGTTTAAAACCCTTTTCTCTCTTCATGCTGGGTTTTTGAGTGCGCCTTAAACAGCAAAATCACAGCAGCGGCTTGTGTTATAAAAACATAGACCACTACCACCAAGTACGGGATGTTTAGTTGTGCTATTAAGCCGTATACTGCTCCGCCAGCTAACATGCCAACACCATAAACTGTGTTGAATATGCCATAGGCTGTTCCCCGCAAAGAGATTGGGGCAAAACCTGAAACAGCTGCACGGTAAATGGACTCCTGCATTCCTAAAACTAGACCGAAAAATGCTGCAGCCACAATGAGCATTGTTAAGTCTGCATTAGCCATGGCAAAAAACGTTGGAATAACTGAAAGAATGAAGGGCAACACTAAAACCCTAATCTTGAACCTGTCGTAGGCAAATCCGGCAAAAAGCGCCGTTGGCGCATCCATCCCTTGTATCAGCGTATAAATTAGGGGGACAATCCACAACTGGTTCGTCGGCTTCAGAATCTTTGTTGCCTTAAAAGATATAAGCTCGAAGGGTATAAGCCCAACAGTGTTCAGTAAAACAGCCAAAGTGTAAACATAGAAGGCTTTCCCAAGTTTTTCTTCGCCCTTTTCCAGCTTAGCCTCCGCTGGCTCGGCAGCTTTTCTCCAGCCAACCTTCCTAAACGTGTAGGCTAGGAATGCCACAAGCATGAGGAAGGGCAATGCTAGAAGGCTGAAGGTTAGATTGTAATTGTTGTTGGTGTATAACATTAAGCCCACCACGATAAGGGGACCTAAAATAGCACCTATTTGGTCCAAGAGTTCATGAATCCCAAAGGCTTTTCCAGCCCCAACCCCACGGCTTAGAATTGATAGCACTGCGTCTCTTGCCGGCGACCTTATGGCTTTTCCAATTCTTTCCAGGAGCACCAAGATTATTGCTATTTCCCATACTCTTGTAATTCCCAACAGTGGAATTGATGCAATAAGCCCATATCCCAAAAATATGAAAAGCCAGTAAGCCCTAGTAGTATCTGCAAGTCTTCCACTAACAAACCTTAAGGCGTATCCCAAAAACTCTCCAAACCTGCCGAAAAAGACTATGGCAAAAGTTGAGGCTCCTAAAAACTCTAGGTATGGTGTAACAATCCCCCTTGAACCTTCATAGACGAGGTCTCCCATGAGGCTAGTTATTCCAAGAAGGAGAATAGCCACGTAGGCATTTTTCGAGTTCAATAAGCCATATTTCATTATGGTTCCTGCTGAGAGTAGCCCTTTAATTTAAGGTGAAGTTAAGAGTTTCGATATTCTTTCAAGCCACTCCCTATCCTTCTCGTCAAAACTACCATACTTTTCACTGTCAACGTCGAGAACAGCCACAACATTGCCTTTCTCGTTAAAGACTGGGACGGCAATTTCAGACTTCGATCTTGGGTCACACGTGATGTGTTCGGGAAACTCGTGAACATTTGACACAATGATGGTTTTCCCGCTTTTGGCACATTTACCACAAACACCAGTGTAAGCTATTATAGCACATGCTGGCGGCCCCCTCGATGGACCCAGCTCCAACCAATCCTTTTTAGGAATGTAAAATCCAACCCAAAAATAGTATGGGATTTTCGCCTTCAAAACACTGCATACAAGTGCCATCCTTTCTTCAAAGGATTTTCCCTTAACCTCTTTCTTTATGATGTTAAAGACTTCGCTGTAAACTTTTTCTTTTGCATTATGTTCCATCGTGCTCCGCTCACTTTTAGGCTGGCAAATTTAAAACATGCTTTGATTGGATAAAGCTTTTATTGGTGCTCTAGGTTTAGTTTGGCAAATGCCCATAAAAGATGATGTGGAATGGCTTTACAAAAAGGCGACTTCATACTGCTGGACTATGTTGCAAAGGTAAAAGAAACTGGAGAAGTCTTTGACACGACAATTGAAGAAGTAGCCAAAAAAGAGCGTCTCTACAAGGAAGGCGAAATCTACGAGCCAAAACTCGTTGTTATAGGCGAGGGTTGGGTTCTCAAGGCTTTAGATGAAAGCCTAACAAACATGGAAATTGGAAAAACCAAAACCGTGGAAATACCACCAGAAAAAGCCTTTGGAGCCAGGGACCCGGAAAAGGTTAGGCGGGTTCCCCTTAGACACTTGACGGCTAAGGGCATAACCCCAACTCTTGGAATGCGCCTGGAATATGACGGCAAAATGGCAACTGTTAGGGCTATCGGCGCTGGTCGTGTCCTTTTAGACTTTAATCCTCCATTGGCTGGGAAAACGCTTGTTTACGAGGTTACGGTCAAAAAGAAGCTTGAAACACCGGAAGAGAAGATAGCCGCCCTAATTCACCGTAGAATACCAACGGTTGAGGCTGATAAGTTCAAGTTCACCATTAAGGCAAAAAATGTTAGTATAGAAATGCCTCAAGAAGCCTTCTATTTGGAAGGGATTCAAGTTGCAAAGCGTGGCATAGCCCTAGACATACAGAAGTTTTTCCCGGAAATAACAGCGGTCAAGTTTACGGAAACTTTTAAGGCGGAGCCAAAGGCAAAAGCCTAAACGACCCCAGTTATTTTTGCAATTCTTTCGCATTCTTCGAGGCTCAAGTCTAACTTATTAAGGATTGTGTAGCGTTCAGGTCTTATGGAAGAGGCCATAAACAGGGCTTTAACCACTTCATCTTTTCCTAACCCAAGCTCGTAGGCGTTTGTGGGCGCCCCGACAGTTTTTAGTGTTTCCTTTATATGTTTCCAGTTCGCCCCGTGCAGGTAAGCCATAATTATTGTTCCTATGCCACACTGCTCGCCGTGAAGGGCGTTGTTAGGCTTTATTATATCCAGAGCATGGCTGAACAAGTGTTCCGCACCACTGCATGGGCGGCTACTCCCAGCAATGCTCATGGCCACACCACAGCTTATTAGGGCTTCAAGAAGCACTCTTAAGCCTTTCTCGTTCTCTGGTTTTATTATGCTGGCGTTTCGCATCACAAGTCTCGCGCTCATTAGGGCTAGGCTTGCGGCGTACTCCCCATAATACTCGTTCCTATTCATGCTCGCAAGTTTCCAGTCTCTCACGGCTGTGAACTTTGCAATGACGTCTCCGCAGCCGCTTGCAATAAAACGGTGATGAGTCTGTGCAATTATGTTTGTGTCGGCTATTATGGCTACTGGGGCTTGAGCCATAATGGAAAAAGGTTTTTCAAGACCCTTAACAGACGACAGCGGACTTGCAATTCCATCATGGGAGGCTGTTGTTGGAACACTTATGAAGGGCACTCTTTGCCTGGCAGAGCTTAACTTTGCAATGTCGATTTTCGTTCCTCCGCCCACGCCAAAAACCACTTGAGGTTTTAAGGCTCTAATTTTTTCCTCGACAGCTTCAACATCTTTTATGGTGGCTGACTCCACAATGTATGTTTTGGCTTGTACCCCCTCTCTTTCAAGAGTTTCCTCAACAATTTTCCCAGCGATGTTGTGGGTTTTCTTCCCAGTGATTATTAGGGTGGATTCTGTGAAACCTAGCCTTTTGGATATTTCTGCAGTTTGTTCTATTACACCCTCTCCAACAACTACCTCTCTTGGAAGCTGCATCCAATGGCATTTTAAAGGCAAACTAATCACTTGTCAGGCTTTTTCTTTCAAATGATATGGGGCATGATTCTTAAAATCCTTTTCACAACAACGCCTTTGGGCTTGAGGATTTTAGCTATGAATTTTAATTTCATAATCAATAAGGAAGTATGCACGTTTATGATAGATGGATTACGATTTTCGAAGCGTAATATTAATAAGCTTCATGACGTGATTAAATGATGCTGCTTCCTAGCGAAGTAATCTGGCTATGTATTTAGGTTTTGGGAGAAACGTGTAAAATGTCAAACAATAACGTAGTTGACAAGTTGACGTTAAAAGGAACCACAACCATAGGAGTTGTCTGCAAAGACGGGGTAATCTTAGCCTCAGACACCCGTGTAACCATGGGATTCTATGTAGCCCACAAACATGGGAAGAAAATATACAAGATAGATGACCACATGGCTATGACTATTTCTGGAACAGTCGCTGACGCCCAAAGAACTGTGGATATTTTGACGGCTAACGCCCAACTCTATAAAATAAACATGGGAAGACCGATGCCCATAAACTCAGCGGCAAGGCTAATGGCAAACCTTCTATTCTCAGCCAGATACATACCATTGGCAACTCAAGTCCTTATAGGCGGTGTCGACGACACTGGTCCCCATGTTTTCTCCATAGACCCCTTTGGAAGCCTAACAGAAGAGAAATGCGTTGCTACAGGCTCCGGCTCTCCAATAGCCTACGGCGTTTTGGAGGACAAGTTCCGCGAGGGCATGTCAGTAGCGGAAGCTTTACCTATAATTGTTAGGGCTGTTGACTCCGCCATGAAAAGGGACACAGCCAGCGGAGACAGCTTCAACGTGGCGGTTGTGGACGCTAACGGTTATAGGGAATTAACCGAGGAGGAGAAGAAGAAACTTTTAGCTGCAAATTAAAAGGAAGTCTAAAAGTTGGCGCCTAACACTGAAAGGGAGAAAATCGAAATAAGCAAATACATACTTGAGCATGTTCCAAAAGAGGCGGAAGTTACAAGGGTAGAATATGAAGGTCCTAATCTGGCGGTATACGCCAAAAGACCGGAAATCCTCGTGGAGCAGAGTAGCCTAATCGCGGACATAGTGAACGTCATAAGGAAAAGAATTGTTGTTCGCTCCGACCCATCCGTGAGGCTACCGGAGAAAGAGGCAGAAAAAATAGCCCGCGAAATAATTCCGCCAGAGGCCGATGTCACAGACGTATACTTTGACCCAAGCCTAGGCGAAATCATCATCGAGGCTAAAAAGCCAGGACTTGTCATAGGGAAAAATGGTGCTGTTCTTCAAGAGGTCATAAAGAAGACAAAGTGGCGCCCCCACGTTTTGAGGAGCCCACCATTACGTTCAAAAATTATTGCGCATATGCGCCACTATCTTCACTCTGAAAGTAAGGAGAGGGAACGGAACCTCCGCACCTTTGGTGAGAGAATCTTCAGACCCAAAGTCTTTGAGGTTGGAGATGTTAGGATTACCGCCTTAGGCGGTGTCCAAGAGGTTGGGCGTTCAGCCTTGCTTGTGCAGACAAGGGAGAGCAACATTCTCTTAGACTGCGGCATAAATCCGGGTTCCTCGAAGCCCTTTGAGGCGTTTCCGAGGTTTGACCATCCAGCCTTTGAAATAGATTCGTTGGACGCCGTTGTCATCAGCCACGCCCACTTAGACCACTGCGGTTTGATACCATTCCTATATAAGTATGGTTATGAAGGCCCCGTTTACTGTTCCGCTCCAACATCCAACCTTATGACACTTCTTCAACTCGACTATCTAGACGTGGCTAGCAAACAAGGTATAATTCCGCCTTACGACCAGAAAGATGTTCGAGAATGCGTTCTCCACACCATTCCGCTTCGTTACGGTGTTGTAACAGACATTGCTCCGGACGTGCGGCTTACATTACACAATGCAGGGCACATTTTAGGTTCTTCAATAATACATTTGCACATGGGCGAAGGCTTACACAACATCGTTTATACTGGCGACTACAAATATGCTCGGACCATGCTCTTGGAGGCGGCAACAGCCGAATTTCCAAGAGTTGAAACCGTCATAACTGAAAGCACTTATGGTGGTCCAGAGGATATAATGCCATCAAGGGTTGAGGCTGAAGAACGCCTAGCAAAAATAGTGAACGAGACTTTAGAGAAGAGGGGCAAAGTCTTAATACCTGTGCCGGCGGTGGGTAGAGCGCAAGAAATAATGCTTGTTTTAGACGGCTACATGAAGCGTGGGCTCATGAAGGAGGCTCCAGTCTTCATTGAAGGCATGATTTCCGAAGCCACGGC
Source organism: Candidatus Bathyarchaeota archaeon (assembly GCA_018396955.1). GTDB lineage: Archaea > Thermoproteota > Bathyarchaeia > Bathyarchaeales > Bathycorpusculaceae > JAGTQI01. The sequence continues at coordinate 8,609 of JAGTQI010000015.1, forward strand.
AATTCATACGGCTTATCCAGAATACTTGGGCAGAGAGGTTAGAAACAGCATTCTCCACAATGGAGTGAACCCCTTCGAGTCGGACTACTTCACCGTTGTGGAGCATCCAAGCGTCAGGCAAAATGTTATTGATGGTGAACCATGCATAATTATGGCTACTTCAGGCATGCTTGAAGGCGGACCGGTAATAGAATACTTTAAGAATTTGGCAGAAGACGAGAGAAACACCATAGTGTTTGTAAGCTACCAGATTGAAGGCACCCTTGGAAGGCGTGTTCAAAAAGGCATAAACGAAGTGGCGATGATTGATAGTGAAGGCAAAATGAGCGTTGTGAAAGTGCGAATGCGTGTTGAATCGATAGAGGGCTTTTCAGGGCACTCTGACAAGCGACAAATAATAAATTATATAACGCATCTGAAGCCTAGACCTGAGAGGGTTATAGTTTGCCATGGTGAAAGAGCAAAAATAGCCAGCATATCCAGCTTTATAGAGAAAAAGTGTGGAATTCGGAGCTTCGCGCCAGCGGTTATGGAGACCATTAGGCTGCTGTAGGTATAGGCTCACTTGTAACAGGCGTTTTCTCTCTCCAAATTTTCACGTTAGGCGGACAAATAACTACACGTTCCTCGCCTAGGCGGGCTATGTCCCCGCCAACAGTTTCAACGAATTCGCATAACTCGTTAACAGCCCGTTTAACATCGTCTACACTCTTATTTGCGAGGGGGGTTATTCTGAGAATTAAGATGTTTCCAGAGCGCACTTCCTTTTTGACAGCATCCAAGTCGGATAGATCTCGAAGGGGCATAGCCTTCAAGAAGGTTTTGCCGGGCGTCTCCTTAGCTTCCGCTTTTGGCGTTCCCCTCTTTTCCTCTTTCTTGTATTTGCGGAAGAGTTCACCTAAACCCGGCAAACTTCTCCTCTCTATTACGCCCTTTTATACTATTACCCCTTTAAGAGTTTAAGCGTTTCCTTATTGAGCGGTGCTTAGAATCCGAAATACAGAATTAATTATTAAATAGGCTTATGAATTTGGAATATAGATTTGAGCTATTTCGTATACGCTTAAAAGTTTCTTATGGCTTTCCAAATTTTGTCGCCGACATAATGAATGTTCTTGACCACAGCACCACGCTTAACCTCAACAGCCTCATCTGAGTTGTAGAGGATCTCGCCGATGGCAATAGGCTTACCATATTTTTCATCTACAACGAGAACAATGTCGTCTTTCACAAATTCCCTTTCAAAGCGCAAAATTCCAGGGGCCATCACGTCTGCTCCATTACAAATATGAGGAACTGCCCCCATGTCTACAACAACTTTTGGGAGTAATGCAAAAACTTCTTTGAAGAGTAGGGTTGGGTAAACGTTTTCCCCACTTTTGAAAAGTGCTGGCTCTCCATTTAGCAAGTAGATTTGGCCAAGCTCTGTTTCAACAGCCTCCACTTTGGGTATGTTGGCAAAGCACCACTTTAAATTTGTTTTCAGCCTTTTTAAGGCGTCTTCTAAAAACTTCTTTGCTTCTTTATCCCTTAGAAAATGTCTCTTATACCTTTTAGACATGGTTTTTCGCTTCTTGCTTAGATAGGTTTAAATGGTATAAGTTTAAGTATAAAAAGGGTAGATGTCTAATTGAGGTCTGCCTAATGAGCGAAATGACAACCGAAATCCTTGAACAGAACCTTGGGAAAATAGTGCTTGTAAGGTTGAAAGGTGGAAAAAGCCTTAGGGGGAGACTGAAGGGCTTTGATCAGCATTTAAATCTTGTTCTTGAGGAGACTGAAGACACGACAGACGCTGAAAACACAAAGAAACTTGGTTTGATAATAGTCCGCGGGGACAATGTGGTTCTAATATCGCCGCCGCCTAGGTGAAAATTTTGGGAAAGGGAACACCATCTTTTGGAAAACGTGCTGGGAAAACTCTTCACATACGTTGTAGACGCTGTGGAAGGAGAGCCTACAATGTTTCGAAAAAGCGATGTGCCGCTTGCGGCTATGGAGCATCAACGACTGTTAGGCGTTATTCTTGGCAGACTAAAAACCTTAACAGAGAGAGAATTCGTTAAAACTCGTTGTTGTTATAGTAGCCCTTATCAATTCTGACGAATATAAGCGGTCCCTTGCTTCTTGTCAGCTCTCTAGCCTTTCGTAAAGTGTTATTTACAATGTTTAAAACTTGTTCATGGTCGCTTGCATATCTCTTCTTGTTTTCGCCTAACTCCATTTTTAGTAGGTTTTCCGCTAATATTGATGTGCCGCAGATTTCACCGTTTTTTATGAGCGTTGATATGACGACTTCTTGCATTTCCCGGCGGTTGGTAAGCCTTCTCCATACGGGTTCAGCATTGTTAAGAATTTTTGTCACTTTGTTCCATCTTTGAGCTTCCTCGTTGCCTATTAGGAGTTTTACTCTTTCACCCCACTTTTTCATCCATATGCCAGTCCACAATTCTATGAATTCTTCAAGCTCTTTAGGCTCTTTCTGGTAGAATTCTTCAAGCTTATTGGCGAGTTCGAATTCGTTTGTCTCTCTGCCCACAAGGTTCCAGTAAACCTTCAAATAGTTCGTGAAGTCTTGGCATGCTATCTGCAAAACCTTACGGTCGGCGCCGAAAATATCCAGCATTGGATTTCTGCTCTTCAACTTTTCAGACAACAGCACTTCAATGAAATTCATTGCTTTCGAAGCCCTCTCCACCTAATACTAAGATTAAAGTTTTAATTAAGCTTTATTTATGGTTGCTTCTATAACATTCTTAAGTAATTTTCTACCATATTGCATGTTCCGTAATATTCCTCAATCAAGAAAATTTGGAAGCTCACTGATGTCCCTAATGATTAGGTCCGGTTTTTCTCTCTCCAACTCTTCCCTCGTGAAGATTCCGGACAAAACGGCTACTGTTTTGGCTCCAGCATTTTTTCCAGCCTTAATGTCCGTGACGGAATCACCCACTATGACGCATTCACCTACTTTAACGCCTAACCGTTCAGCACAGTCTATTAATGCTTTTGGAGAGGGTTTCGGAAACCGAGTGTTCAATGCGGTGACAACACATTGGAAATATTTGGCTAAGCCCACCTTTTCCAACCACTCCCCAATCTTTTCGCATGGGACGTAACGCATTGTTAGTAGCGCAAGCCTAGCCTTTCTTGAAAGTGTTTCAAGATTTTTCTGCGCGTTTGGCAAAAGTTTTGCCTTTTCCTCGGCAATCCTATAATAAGCCTCAAGATAGGCTTTTAGGAACTCTTTAACGTTTATTTTTGGCAACAAGTCATTCATGGGCAAGTTCTGCTCCAGCCTCCTTGGAATCTCCAAAACCAAGCTGGGGTTAAACTCTTTTACGCCAAGCTTTTTTAGGGCTTCTACTAGGGCTTCATGATAGGCTTCCCTCGAATCAACAAGTGTGCCGTCCAAGTCTATAATTATACCTTCAACTTTTAGCTTCATCCTTCCGCCTCTTTTGCTAGTTTGCAAGCTTCTGTTTCGATAAGTTTTTATCTGTGGTTTATTGTTCTAAAAGGATACCCACTAAAAGGTATAAAAAGTTGAAGGTTTGGAGTATTAGGCTATGGTTAGGAAGGCGCGGATACGCCTAACAAGCACAGACTATAAAAAGCTTGAGGAAGTATGCCAAGAGCTTAAGGCAATAGCCGAAAAAACAGGGGTGAAAATGGTTGGGCCAATTCCATTGCCGACCAAGAGGCTTAAAGTTCCAGTTTTGAAGTCTCCATGTGGTGAGGGGACTTCCACGTGGGATAAGTGGGAGCTGCGCATCCACAAACGCCTAGTGGACATTGACGCCGAAGAACGCGCCATGAGGCGGATTATGCGTATCCGTGTCCCCGAAGAAGTGCACGTGACAATAGAACTCCTCTAGAGTCTTTGGGACGTTTAGGGTTTCCTTTTTGCAGTCCAATCGAATAATAAGCATTCCCCACATTTTTCCAAAAATTCTAATCCTTTCTTAGATGTTGTAAATAGGTTGTTCTTGTTGATTTCCAACAATCCCTTCTCCAGCAGAGTTGTTAAATACTGTTTTGATTGCGAATATGAGAGTCCAACGCTTCTCATCAATTCCGTTTTCTTTTTACCAGATTTCGCTTTTTCGAGAATTTCAACAACAATGTCGTGTCTATCTCGCTTACCTAAATTTTTCATTTAAAATGCCTCCTTAAAGTTTGGAAATAGATTACAGGAGCATATAAGAGGCTATGGTTAGTATTAGACTTATGGTGAAGGCTAAAGCCCAAACTATTTTGTTCCAAAGGAAGACTTTGAAGCCATCAAGTATTCCCAAGGGGATGAGGTTGAGGAAGGCTATCCAAGCGTTTATCGCAAAACCTAGAAGGAGCAGATATGCAAAGTTGCTCACAGGGATAGAAAGAGCCACCAAGAGAAATCCTATGGATAATAATATGTTTGTCAATGGACCTGCTATGGAGATTTTTCCGATTTTCCTTTTGCTAGTTAATCCTGATATGACCACTGCTCCTGGTGATATAATCTTAAAGAGTGGGGAAACGATGGATATGGCTGTTAATATTAAGCCGAACAGCATTATTCTGAATTCCGCCCATAAACCGCTTTTTTGGGCTGTGAATTTGTGGGCTAATTCGTGAATTAGAAAGGAAGTCATTACTAGAGCCCCAAAGACGAACAGCATTGGAATACCTCCAATATTCTGAATTATGCTCGGTGAAATTCCTAGGGATAGTCCTATACCAAAAACAACCAGCGCCGCCACCGCTAAATGTGTGACTTCCTTACCGCTGAAGCAAACTTTCCTTCTGCTCTCTACTGGGATGTATGTGACTGTATACTCGATTGGTTTCCATGTTTGATGAACTTGTGATTGTTCCTCCTTTATTGGTGCTCGTGCCGATTCGATTCTTGGGCATTCATGGTTTTCTGGTAGACGATGCTCCGTGCAAAAGTATCCTCCACAATAGGGGCATCTGAAAGGTAGAAAGGTTTCTGTTCCACACTTTTGGCACTTCATTTTGAACGCCTTTTGACAGCTTAAAATGGCTTTTGGCTCTTTATAAGTTTCTATGGGCGATGGGTTAAACGTTAATAGGAGTGCGCGTTCAGTTAATCTGGAAGGGCGGAGAAAGCATGAAGGCTTTCAGTTTCGTTCATGCAGCAGATTTGCATTTGGGCTATTCGCAGTACGGTTTAGAAGTTAGACGAGAGGACTTTGACAGGGCTTTTAAGGAGCTTGTTGATAAAACCCTCGAGTTAAAACCGTCATTTCTCATAATTGCCGGAGACCTTTTCCATAACGCTAGACCATCCAACATCACATTAGAGAATGCCATAAAAAACTTTAGTCGACTGCGGGAGGCTGGCATTCCTGTACTGGTTGTTGACGGCTCTCACGACTCGGCGCCAAATGTTGTCACAAGCACCATTCTTAACCCGTTGGACAGTGCTGGGCTTATCTATTATCTGCCCCGGCATGATGGGGCGTGTTGGCGGAAACCAGAGTGCTACATTTATGGGGTTCCCAACTATCGGACTAGGCGTAAAACCGAAGAGATGCTTCCGACTTTTATGGAGCAGAACAAGCCAACACCCGACCCCTCACTTTTCAATATTTTTGTTTTCCACATGGCACTGGACATTCCAGAGGTTAACCCGCCCTACATAGAGGCTGAAGCCCCCGTTGAGCTTATACCAGAAGGCTTCAATTACTATGCTGCTGGGCATGTTCACAAACCCTACTTGGGGAAACTCAAAACTGGATTTCTGGTTTATTCCGGAAGCACCGAAACGATAAATTATGATGAGGCTGGAAACGAGAAGGGCTTTTACTATGTGGAGGTGAACGAGAAAGGGGAGGCTGACCCACAGTTTATAAAATTAGAGTCTCCCCGCAAGTTTGTTGTTTTGGAACAAGATTTCACCGGCGTTACAGCGTCGAAAATTACTGAGCTTGCCGTCCGGCTTGTGAAGGGCGCCGACGAAGAGGGCGCTATTCTCATTCCAGTTCTGCGCGGTGTCTTGCCCGTTGAGGCTAGCCGTGCAGAGGTTGATGTCGCCCAAATTAGGGGTGCGGCTGAAAAGGCCTTGCTTGTTCATCCAGTGGTTTTGCTGCGGGAAAGCGAGGTTCCAGAGGCTGTTGTTCGCTCCATATTCGAAAGCGAAATCAAGGATTTGAAAACGAAAAGCTTCGAATACTTCCTTCAAATCTTCTCTGAACGCTACAACATGGAAAAAGCCGAAAAAATTGCCAAGGTCGCGGTCAACCTAATCGAGCCGCTTACCAGAAAGCAGGATGAAAAGGTTAGGCAGATTTTGGAGGAGCTCCTGCAATGAAGATCGAAGTTGTTCAATTGGAAAACATTCGTTCTCATGTGAAGTCCACGGTTCCATTTGCAAGGGGGTTTAACTGTCTTGTGGGCGGCTTAGGCTGTGGTAAATCCAGCATACTTTACGCCATAGACTTTGCTCTCTTCGGAGACCCCATTGGAAGGAGCTACGACTACCTTCTGAGGGAGGGCGCCGAAAGAGGGAAAGTTGTTGTACAGTTCACCCACAACGGTAGGAGCTACAAAATAGCAAGGGGGCTTAAGAGGCGTGGGAAGGGCATAAGCCAAGACTTTGACGAGCTTAAACTCTTTGAAGGCGAAACCCTAATTGCAAGCGTGAAAAGCGACGCCGTCGCAGAACAATTGAAGGCTATCACTGGCTTAGAGAAGGAGCTTTTCCGCGAAATCGTCTGGGTCAGACAAGAGCACCTAAAAGAGCTTTTAGACGCTCCACCGAGGGAGCGGCAAAAACGCCTAGACGAACTTTTTGGCTTGTCAGAATACGAGACGGCATGGAGCAACTTAGCTGGCTACCAGAAGGAATATGAAGGAGAAAAAAGAGTATACGAAAAGGACCCAGACATCGTTGGGATGAAAAAGCTGAATGAGGAGTATAATAGCCTAGCCAGAGAATTCGCCCTATTAGAGGTTGACCTCCAAGAAACCACGCGGAAGTTAGGCGAAGCCAGAAAAGCTTTGGGGGAGGCAGACCTCAAACTCAAAAAACTAGAGGAGCTTAAAACATCTGTTGAGAATCTTAAGCGTAAGGAAGCCCAAATACAAGCCAGCCTAACAAGCCTTGAAGATTCTTTAGCCTCTCTAGCTGAAAAAGTTGAAGGGAAAAAGGCAATAATTGACAGTTTAAAGCAACGTCTCAGCGCCATGGAGGCGCAAGCAAACGCCTACAAGGAAACGCTAAAGGAAGTTGGAGTTCCAGCAGACCAGCCTGTTGAAGCTTTGAGGCAACACCTTTCAGCCTTTGATGAACAAATCGCAAGCCTAAAAGCCGAACAAGAGGCTATTCTGAGAAATCTCCAAGCAGACCAGCGAAGGCTGACATCTCTTTCAGCCGAAAACCGCTGTCCCCTTTGTCTCCAGCCGTTAAACGTTGATTATAAGACCAGTCTGGTGGAACGTATACAAAAAGAAAATGTTGAGAGGCAAAAAACCATAAGCCAACTTCAAAAAGACATAGGGGAACTGCAACAGATAAGGGAGAAAGCTAACTCCGCCATATCTAACCTTCAAACGCTGCTGCCAAGAATCGAAGACCTGAAAACCCGCCTAAACGAGGAGTCTAAGGCTTTAGCTGAACTCTCAAGGGAGTTTGAAGAGAAGCAGAAAATGGAGAACACGCTACGAACCCAGCTTGAAGGCATACGCGCGGAAATAGGCAGATTTGACGTCTCCCAGCTTGAACTCGCCAAAAAACTCAGAGAGCAAGTTTTCCAACAATATTATGTACTCGAATCTGAATTACGAACTAAGGAAAACCGAAAAAGGGACATGGTGCGACGCCTAGACGAGATTAAAGAGCGCATAGACCAAGCTCAGAAAAAGATTGAGGATATGGAGAAGCTTGACAAGATTTTGGGCGTTATAGGCAGCATACGCGACGCCTACAGAAGCATTCAACCAAAATTGCGGAGCGAATTCGTAAAAGTCTTAAAAAACTTTGTACAGCAAATCCTAGACAGCCTAGTAGGCGAAGAAGGCGCACCAATAAACATTACGATAGACGAGACTTATACCCCGTATGTTATAAGCGAGACCGGCGTTGAAAGGGAAGTTTCAAACCTTTCGGGGGGAGAGCGCACCCTAATAGCCTTTGCATACCGCCTAGGGCTTGGTCAGCTAATAATGCAGTTTCGAACTGGTCACGGCTTAAGCCTCCTACTGCTGGATGAGCCGACTGAAAGCCTTGGAAGGGAAGACGGCTCCATAGACCGCTTGGCAGAAGCCATCTCAAGGTTTAAAGCTGTGGAACAAATAATCGCAGTGACTCATAGTGAGGCTTTCGCTGAAAAAGCCGAACACGTTATAAGGGTAGAAAAAGAGGCTGGGGAAAGCAAAATATCTGTTGAAAAATAGCAGAGACTAGCCTTCTTCAACAACTCTGTTTTCTAAAACGCCTATTCCCTCAATTTCAATTCTCACAGTACTTCCGGGTTTCAGAAATTTTGGTTCCGGTTTTATGGCGAAGCCGACACCGGCGGGTGTTCCAGTGGCGATTATGTCGCATGGCTCCAATGTCATTACTTTGCTTAGGTGGTGGACTATTTCGTAAACGTTAAAAACCATGTTTCTTGTTGTGGAATTTTGGCGGAGTTCCCCGTCCACCCATGTTCTTATTCGGAGGTTGGGCGCGTCCGGCATCTGGTTTTCCGTTGCTATGCACGGTCCGGTAGGCGCGAAGGTGTCAAAGCTTTTCCCTCTCGTCCACTGCTTGTCCTTAAACTGAATGTCCCGTGCTGAAACATCATTTAAAATTGTGTATCCGAAAATGTGTTTCTTCGCCTCTGAAACTGGAATATTCTTGCCTTTTCGCCCTATCACTATGGCTAGTTCCCCTCATAGTCGAGTTTCTTGACAAATTTTGGCTTAACAATGTTCTCGTCTGGTCCGATTATGGTTGTATGGGGCTTCAAAAAGATTATTGGTTCGTCCGGAATCTGCGCATTTTGCTCCGCGGCATGGTCTCTATAATTCAGTCCTAAACAGATGATTTTTGGTGGACAGGCTATGGGCGCCAGAAGTCTTATTTTATTAACTGGCACAGAGTTTTTCCTAAAGGCGTGTTCTGGGGCTTCTTCCAGAAGCTTTTCTGCTGTTTTAATGGCTCTTTCTCCACTTGTCACGAAGGTTTCTATTTTGCTTGGAAGCCATCTATACATGGCTTTGGCGAGGCTTGGCAAGCAAACCACATTTATCTCATCGCTGGATAGAACACCGTAGCTTTCCCATCCTCCATCCAAGTAGCGAACAAGCTTCATTGCCAGACCTTCTTTCAGCTTTGGATTGTGCCGATTATTTTTCACTTTTAGAATTGAAAATGTATAAATGTGATTTGAGAAAAGCTTACATCATGCATGTTAAAACAAGAAAATTAGCCCTTATAGAGGGCATAACCGCTGGCATCCTCTTTGGAACTTCAGCCATCTTCATAAGGTATCTCCAAAATCTTGATGCCTTTTCCATAGCTTTCTGGCGCCTAATCATAGCTTGCGTTGTGCTGGCTGTGTTGCTTTTTGGACTTAGAAAAGTTTTCAGCTTTAGCCTTGTTAGGAAAAATTTGGGAAATCTTTTAGTTCTCAGCCTCTTCCTAGGTTTGCACTTCATATTTTTCATATCTGCTGTGAAGGATACGACGATTTTAAACGCGACAGTTCTCGTCAACACAGCTCCAATTTTTTCCTTGGTTTTCTCGTTTTTCCTTTATAAGGGTAAACCTTCAAGCTTTGCTGTTTTAGGCATAACATTAGCCTTTATTGGCGTATGCATTATTGCTTACGCTGAATCACAAACTGCTCGTGCTTCGTTGAACGGCTTCTCTCCTAGACTTAAGGGAGATTTAGAAGCCACATTAGCCGCTGTGCTTGAAGCCTCATTCCTCACCTACGGAAGGAAGATAAGGGTCGGAATGGACATAATCTCCATAATGCTCCCCATCTATTTTCTAACAGCGATAATTGTAGGCATTTTAGGATTGGCTGCAACAAACAGAATTTTAGAATTACCAACAACAATGGAAAGCCTTCTATTATTAATTGGGTTAGGTGTTTTGCCAACGGCTGTAGCCCGCACTCTGGCTTTTTCTTCTTTATCACATCTGAAATCTTTTGAAACTGCAACCATGGCTTTGATGGAACCATTAGGTGCAACAGCCTTGGGCATAGTTCTATTTTGCGAGTGGCCTATCCCAATTTTTGCGGCGGGAACAGCGTTAATTTTGGCTGGGATAGTCTTTGTTTCTAGAGGGGAAAGCTGAAGCTTTTACGAAACAGATAAAAAGCTTCACAATATATTGTGCAGAAAGCGAGCTGAAAACCGATGGCAACAAACCACAAAATATTGAAAGCTTTGGAATCTGCAGCCAACTACCTAGAAAAATCGGCTTCAGCGCTGGGCAGTGGAGACGAAAACTCCTTTACAAAACATTTTTGGCATGTGGCTGCCGAGCTGGAATATGCTCTTTTCATGTTCTCCCTAATCTTTCAAGAAGAAAATATTGACAAGTCAAAATGGAAGCCCAACCCAGACGTGAAAAAGGATAACATTAACGGCGTTTTGACCGAAGTTTACAGTTTGCTGGACAACGCTAAAAAATCTTTGACAAGCGGCAAGCTTTTAGACGCATACAAAGGCGTTTATTTGGCAAGACACCGCGTTTTCGCGGTTGAGGAGAATCTTGCAAAGAAAAAACGGGAACGCTCGAAAGGGAAGTAATCTATTCTTCTGGTAGCTTTCGCCCCTTAACCTTTAAGGCTCCTCCTTCCCCACTTATAATCCTATAATAGTCCTTAAGCTCGCTTTTATGTAGAAACTTTTTCAAAAGCACCCTCAAATATTGTTTTGGAAGGCTTTTCTCCTCGCTTTTCACCATAATCTCGTTTGTTAGGGTTTTTACCTCGGCGTTCGTCTTTTCCTTCAAGAATTCTGCAAGCTCTTTTACAACATCTCCGCCTTCAGCCTTAAGCTCGGACACGTCAATTTTTATCTCAACCATTTTATCTCGCCTCTCAATTCAGCTACTTCCTGACCATTATAACTCTAACTTGGTCGCATGCATCCTCGCATGCATCTGCAATCATCTCCATAGCTTCAAAAAGCTGACCAACCAAGACAGCGATACCAGCCATTTGCAAGTTCTCTTTTCCTAACAATATTCTTGCCTCCTCGTGTAAGTCGTCAACTTTCTCCTCCTCTCTTTCCACGGCGTCCGCCGCCTGAAGGGCTTCTTCCGGCTTCGTTATTATTTTGTTTATGCACTTTTGGAGAAGTACCGCGCATCTTTTGACACCTCTAGCCATTTCCACAAACTCCTTCTTTATTGAGGCTGGCACGTGCTTCATGGGCGTAGCCATTAAAACCCTTGTTGATTCTCTGCTCCAATCCGCAACCATATCCACTCTTTTGACAAGGTGCATTATGTCTTCTCTGGCTGTTGGCGGAAGCTCTCCCTTAGAAACTTCATCCATGACTTTTCGACGTAAGCTGTCTGCTTCTTTTTCGCCGTTGGTAATTCTTCCCACAGAATTTTGAAGCGTTTCTAAGTCGTCGCTCACCGCTGCCTCAACAGCTTTTTCCAAATCCTCAACTATGCTTGTTGTTATGGCTAGGTGCTGCTGTATCATCGTTAAGGCTTTTGTTTCCCTCCGCTTTTCAAACCATTTTATTAATTCACTCAACAGCCAACTCCTCCCTCAAGCCCAACTCTGGATAAGCGAATAAGTGGGCGTTTTCCGGCTGGAAACTTAAGGTAACCCTCTCTCCTATATTAAACCATTCACAAGCCATGGAAGGCGCAACAACAACTACCAAATCCTGATTTTCAAGCCTAACCTCATACCTCACATTTGTCCCCTCAAAGGCAAACCTTTCAACAACGCCAAACAATGCATTTTCATCTGCGTCTTTCCCCCGCTTGATGGTGAAGGTTTCTGGTCTGACGGCTAGAACCACTCTTTCACCTTTGCCCATGCCTTTGTTAACTGCTTGAACTTTTAAGCCTCCTCGGAGCTCAATAACAGACATCCGTCCTTTTGTTTCGGCTATAAAGCCTTCCAAAAAGTTTGAACCTCCAATAAAATTTGCCACAAAAATGCTTTGAGGGTTCATGTAAAGCTCCTGTGGAGTTCCCACTTGTAAAACCTTTCCTTTCTTCATAACAGCTATTCTATCCGATATTGCCATAGCCTCCGACTGGTCATGGGTCACATGTATAGCCGTCAACTCCAAATCTTTAGTCATGCGCCTAACCTCATACCTAAGCTCGTTTCTAACTTTAGCGTCTAAATGCCCTAAAGGCTCATCCAAAAGCAACAGTTTCGCACCAGCAGCCAGCGCCCTTGCAACAGCCACCCTCTGCATCATTCCACCGCTTAACTCGCTTGGAAAGGCGTCGAGGCGCTCGTGGAGCCTGACCATCTCCAAAACCTCATGCCCTATTCTTTCGGCCTTCTGCATGCCAAATCCCTTAACCCTTGGACCATAAGTGACGTTTTCCCAAGCGTTCATGTGGGGAAAGAGTGCAAAAGTCTGGAAAACAAAGCCTACATCTCGGTCTTCCGGCGGGACATTGTTTACACGCCTATCGCCAATATATATTTCCCCCTCATCAGGCTCTATTAATCCAGCAATAAGCCTAAGCAAAGTTGTTTTTCCACAACCGCTTGGCCCAAGAATGGAAAAATATTCTTTATCCTTTATGTGGAGGCTAACGTTGTCAACAGCCACTATTTTTCCAAACTTTTTTGTGACGTTAACTAGGCGCACGTCTGGCATGCTAATACCTTCCTTTACCTCCAACAATAAGCCTTAAGGCTAATAAGATTATGAAGGAGATTAATATTAAGAAACCGCAACCCAAACCGATCTCCAACGAAGTTGCGGCAATTTTCCCCTTAACCCAATCCACAAGAACTACGGGCGTTGTCTTGAGGCTTGTAACCGCCATAGTGGCACCAGTCTCGCTCACACTTCTTGTAAAAACCATTATGGCGCCAGAAAACATAGAATACTTGGTTAACGGAAATATGACCGTTCTGAAAACGCAGAAGGGCTTAGCCCCCAAAGTTCTCGACGCCTCTTCAAGCTCTATGCTTATCCGCTCGACAGCTGCTGACATAGATCTCACAAAATATGGGTAAGTGATGGCTAAATGGGCGAAAACGAGAAGCAAAATGTCAGGTATAAATGCTAAAGTTTCCTTCCAGAAAAATCGGAGGGAAACGCCTAAGGCTACTGATGGCACGATTATCGGGATGTCGACAAGCACGTTTAAGGCCGACGATGTTTTTCCAAGGCGTTTACGAGCGACAATTATTGCCATTGGCAAGCCTATGAGAACATTTAAGACCGTTACCGCCGCTCCAAGGGAGTATGAAAGGACGAGGCTTTGCCAATACTCCCCCCATGGATAAACTCCCAAGAGGGCGTTATGCAGAATGTCTGTTGATGCAGCTTTGAAGGCTGGAAGAGCCGCAAAAAGTGAGGGGATCAGAATGATAATGAAGAAGGTTAAGAGTGTGATGCCGTTTCTAGTCATGGCTGCCGAAGAGTAGCTTATTTTCCTTTCGACTGTTGGCCAAGCCTTTTTAAATGGAAGTTTCAGCTTACCTCCTAGGACGCGCACTGCTGCAAATATTAAACATGAAACAACTATGAGAATGAGGCTCACAAAAACCGTTGCACCCACATAAACATCTTTTGTGTTTTGAATAAAGATTGGACCGTTTTCAAAAGCTCCGGCAACCATCATTGTCGCACCGGTTTCCGAAATAGACCTTGCAAAAGCCAATATGAAAGCTGCAATCAAAGAAGGCTTTATTATGCCAAAAGTGACCGTTCTGGCAGTTGTGAAAGGCGGAGCACCCAAAGTTCTTGCTGCCTGTTCATACTCGATTTTATAGTCTAACAATGCGCCAACAATGACCCTTACAACAACGGGGTATGAAAACGTGAAATGAAGTAGTGCAACAAGAAACCAGCCGGGGGAAACAAGCGAGCCACCGAAAAACGCTGAAATCCCCTCAGGCCTATACCAGAACAGTAAAAGCGAATAGCCAAGCACAGCCGTCGGCACAATAAATGGGACATCCGCAAGTGTGTCTAAAATATTGGCCCACTTGGATCTACTGCGAGCTATCAGCCAAGCCATTGGAATACCGGCGGCCACATCCAAAATAGAGACCAAAACAGCCATAACAAAGGAATTTTTAACCGCATCCAGTGCACGATTCATAAGTTGACTGTTGCCAAAAATTTCCTGCATTGAGCTCCACTTGATAACTATGCCCAAAATTGGAGGAACCAAAATCAAAGCGAAAAAGAGTATGACGGCGACTAAGTAAACTCCATATTTAACCATGGGCCTTGAGGAAAGTCTATCAAGCTTCTCCACGAATTTTTTAGGCAAATCTATCAGCCTAAATCCAACTCAGCAAGCAACGCGCTTCTTTTCCATTCTCAAAATTTGCTGATAAGCTTTCCGTAGAAAATTTTGTCAGTTCGCCCGTCGAGTCATATCACAGCTTACGCTAAAGCTCTATTGACTCTCCAGCTCATCATCCAAAAATAATGGGGACGGGCTGCAAAATAAGCTTTGCCAATTATTCAAACACTAGGGAATTCGTATTATCCACTCGCACGAAACGTTCTCCGGTAATCCATTAGGTCTCTGATCTGGTGGGCAGAAGACGCGTTCTACTTCGGCTGATGGATTTATGGCTCTAACAAATCCTGAACGCGACTCATAGGGGAAACCTATATCCCTACACGGATATGGGATTCCAAGCTTTTTAATGGCGTATTTTTGTCTTGAACAGTTAATAGTTCTCATCCTAACCATACTATCTGACAATTTTTCCAGAGTTATGCTTTCGAACAGCGCCCAGTGGGAGAGTTTAAGCGCCTTAATTATTGAATCTGCGTTTCTTCCCGTTACGATTGAACGTTCCACCAGTATTTTTGCTTCTCTAGCTCCGAATTCCTTAAAAAGTTCGGCGAATTCCCGCCCTTGAAAGTTTTCAATGCCCAATTTTTTAACGGCTATCCACTCGCTTTTAAACCATGAAGAACTATAGGCAAGCGCCATATTTTTCAACACTTCGAATAGTTCACGTTTTGAAAGCTTCTTAAACATGCTGTTCTCATTCAATTGGCTAAACCCCCGCTCAGTTGCATAATTTTACCTAAACAAGGATAAAACTTATGACGTTAGTTGTGAACTAAAAGGTTAAAGGTGAAAAGTGTGGATGTTTTTGAAGCTATTATGGGAAGGCGAAGTATAAGGGCTTTTCAAAACCGGGATGTTCCACCTGAAATTGTTGATAGGCTTATTGAAGCAGCTCGATGGGCGCCTTCAGCTGGAAATATACAGCCATGGGAATTCATAATTGTCCGTAACCAAGAAACTAAAAGGCGGTTAGCTGAGGCAGCACTGGGCCAATCCTTTATTGAAGAGGCACCAGTCGCAATTGTTGTGTGTGCAGATGAGGAGCGTTCTGCAAGGGGCTATGGCATGCGTGGGAGAACCCTCTACTGCATACAGGACACGGCTGCAGCCATACAGAACATCCATCTGGCAGCCTATGCTATGGGTTTGGGCACGTGCTGGGTTGGGGCCTTCAGGGAAGACGAGGCGAGAAAAGTCTTAAACATTCCTGAAGGTGTGAGGCCGGTGGCAATAATACCGGTTGGCTACCCGGCTGAGTCTCCCCCTCCAAGGAGTAGACGACCCCTAAAGCAGATAATCCATTATGAAAAGTTTTAGGAGATATGTAAAGCTTGAAAATGCGTAGTTACTATTTAGGCGAATTGACATGGGTTGACGTGGAAGAGTTCCTAAAAGTGCATAGAACTGCAATAGTGCCTGTTGGAAGCTGCGAACAACATGGTCCCCATTTGCCTTTAGACACCGACACCTACGACGCTTTTTGGCTTTCCATGAAGGCTGCTGAAAAGGCAGAGTGCGCCCTT
>JAGTQI010000075.1 GCA_018396955.1 Candidatus Bathyarchaeota archaeon
TGAATCTATCGTGACGGCTACAGTCTATCTTAGAAACCTTGGGTAAGTAGGTTTCAATAGCCCCTATGGCTTTAGCGGGTTAAGGCCGAATTCATGGAAACAACGATGGAGGCGATGGCTTTAAACTTGGAGATTTTGTTGAAGCAGAAATCCACAGAGACGGTATCGAATTCATCCATGCTAGTGGTTAGGAAAAGCCTAAGCAAGGCTAGACATTAATACTTCACCTTTGTTCCACAGCAAACAATAACCTACATTCAAGAGTATTTGGAGGAAAAGTTAAACAAGGCGAAGAGCTGAGCAAAGATTCTCCGTTGCTGGGCTTTGACCCTAGAAGGAGTTAAAAAGAACAGGTTTTTGAGGACGGTTATCTTCTGTTATCTACAACTAACGGAACATTTACTTATAATTGTTATTGAAGGAAGTTTTATATTGTAACGTCTTAATTTTTCATGGGGTTGGAATGGAGGAAGAAGCAATTGTTGAAAGGGCGGTTTCAAGGTTTAGGGAGGGTTATCTCTGTTCCGAATCGATTCTGCTTACGTTTGCGGAAGCATTTGGGATAAAATGTTGGCAGATTCCGAAAATTGCTACAGGTTTTGGTGGGGGTATAGGTAGGGCTGGCTGCGTCTGTGGAGCCCTAACAGGTGCGATAATGGCGTTAGGCCTAAAGTATGGGCGGAGAACGTTAAATGAAACTGAGGCCTACGAAAAATGCTTAAAGAAAAGCTTAGAGTTATACAAAAAATTTGAAGAAGAATTTGGAAGCGTATTCTGCCGAGACCTAACACAATGCAACCTAACAACAACAGAAGGAAGACAAAAATTTAAGGAACAGCAGATAAGAGAAACAAAATGCACAAAATACGTTGAAACTTCCATGAGAGCGCTCCTAAACATGATAGACAAATAAACCATTGATTAGCAGCGACTAGTAGTGTAGGAAAAATGTTGAGGAAGTTTTGTTTTCTTTTTGCTTTTCGAAGGACGGTTGCAATTAGGATTGTGAGCATAAGTATCGCGAGTGTAAGTGTTGATGAGAATTCCGGTATTACCCATGTTCCTTCTATTGTCACCTGGTAGGCGCTTGTGAATGTGTAGTTTATATATAGGAAATAATGGGTTTGGTTTTCTGTTTGGACGTGGTTAAGTGTTGTGTGATTTAGTTTGACAGTCCATGGTTCTCCTTTAATGTAAGCCTTTGGTATTGTGATGTTGCAGAAGCCTTGCGTTGCAGCTTCGCCAAAAACTGTAAAACTGATTTGTATGGATGCTTTGTTGAAGCTGAAGCCCGTTATATATGAGTTGCTGTGAATCCTTATTTGGAAGGTGGTTGTGTCTACTGTGATGTTGAACGTGTATTCTAAATTTTGTGGTATTACATATGGTCCTGAAAGTTGAATTGTTCTATTGTATCCTCCATTGATATCGAGTGTTTCAAAATAGTAGAGGTGGGCTCCAGGGCTTAGCATTGTTTTGTGCTGATACTTGGCGCCTGTATGGTATTCCCCGGTTACATAGTTCATGTTGTGGCTGACGCCGTCAATGTATACTTTTACATAGGCAGGGGGATCGTTATCGGCATCCTTGTAGATTACCTCAAACGTGAAGGTGGCATTTTCATATCCCACTAGCGGGTATACCTTGCCAGAAGTAAGGGTTGGCGGGTTATTGCTGCTGAAGAGGTAGACGTTGCGATCTTGGCTTCCCGCTGCAATGTATATTCCTCTGTCGGATATTGCTGCACAGGAATAGCTTACACCCTCGTATTTGGTTGGGTAGCTGCCTAACAATTCGCCTGTTATCGAGAACAGGTAGATGCCGGTTAAGCCGGATGAAACAATTTTGTTTTTGTCTCTGGAGATGGCTACGTCGTCAACCTGTCCTGTAGGGTAGCTCCAGATGGTGACGTTACTTTCTCTGCCGAAAACATATGTTTTTCCAGAGTCATAATCCCCCACAACAACGAAGCTTCCATCCACGGCAATGTCAATTACAGCTCCACCAACATTTAAATAGCTCCAAACAATTTGGCCATCCCTGGAAAGTAGATGGGCGCCTTCACCGGAAACCGCGATGTAGCTTCCATCCCCTGAAAGGGCAACAAATGCTGCGGCCAGTGGCTTATGCCATAATAGTTCGCCATTCCTGTTAAATAGGGAAACCACCCCGTCACTATCTGTTATTGCGATATATGAGGCGTCAGACGACATTGCAACATCATACGTATAGGAGGGAACAGACGGCGTATAAACAGTCCATACCAAACCCCCAGTATGGTTATATAAACATAGAACATAGCTGCCTACAGCCGCCACATACTGGCCATCAATTGATATGGCCACATCTCTAACGTAAGCCCCCGAAATTTTCCCCTGCATAGGGTCATAAAGATAGCTCTCCCAAAGCTTTACCCCTCTATTGTTAAACAAGAAAACCTTGTGTTCTCCAGCCACCGCCACAAATTCCGCGTCAGGAGTAACATCAACAGCCACAACAACACCCAAACTATAAGACCATAGCGGTGTTGGACTTTCCCTCCTAAAGAAATACACGTTATAGTCGGAACTGGCGGCAACAATATAACTGCCATTCCCGGACATGTCAATGCTGAAAACGTCGCCACCAGTTGTAAAGGTCCACTGCAAAACAAAAGCTGAACCACCAGCATAAACACAACCCCAACGAAAAACAACAGCTGTTGCCAAAATAAAAATTATAAAGACCAAGGCCTTCCTCATTCCAACACCACAAACGCTTATCCAAGCGAAGCAAATATAAAATTTTCTAGGCGTTGTTCAAGCTAAACCTTCCATTTGCGGTCGCTTCCGCAGAAAATCGGTTTACCCCTACTTTTGGTTACAATTAGATTTTTTCTTCGCCCTTTTTCACCCCCTTTTACACCCGCTTTTTGCAGGAAATCCTCAATAAGCGTCTGCAGGCTTTTTCCCGGAAATTGTCTTCACCTTTCTCTATTATTTCATTTGCGGTTGTTTCAACTTTCAGGTTCGCTTTTTCCTCTAAAAATGGGAGTAATTCTTTTATCAAGCCGCTGTCTTCGCCATTTCCAGTTTATAGTGCGTATGTGGCATAAGCTAGGTATTATACATCGTATTCTTATTATTTTGGGATAGCGTATGACTGGGAAAAGCAGCGTTGTTACTGTTCGCCTTTCAAAGCGTGGTTTGGAAAAGTGTAAGCCTAGATTGTGAACCATTGATAGAAATAGAATTAAAGCTTAACAGAGGGCCGTATACACCAAAAAGAAAATCGCCTACCTAATTCTCAACGATATAAAAAATTAGGAAACCTCAATAAAGGATATGTTTTATGGCTAAATTGGGATAAACTACGAGTAAAAGGGGAATACCTCAAAAGACTGGAAAAGTATCTTAAAAAATTTAAGAACGTTACGCTGTACTACCTCGATATGCACGCAAAAATAAAGGGAGTGATTGACGCTCAAGGATCCAAGAAATTACCTAAATTAGATTTTTAAACGACCTTCTTTAACCTTTGAAAATGTTCAGTTAGCGATGACCGATGGAAATTTTCCATGGTGAAACGCCGACAGTTAATGTTTCTAAGCACCATACGGCAAATAAGTTAAGGAGCTTAACAGTTTGATTCTCATTAAATTCTCCACCAATTCAAAGTATATGACCAAAAGAAATAAAAACCTTACCAGATCTATTTTAGCCAGCCTTTTTCTCTTAAGAGACACTAAAAGAATATGGTTTTACCTCAGTATTTTGTCCGTCATGCTAATTATGGATAGAACTTTTGGGCTGTTCAGCCTGTAGTATGCCCATACTCCATGTTTTTCTGCTTTTAGAATGCCCGCCTTTCTCAATAATCCTAAATGATATGAGGTTGATGATTGGCTTTCACCAATAGCGGCTTGAATTTCGCAGGCGCAGAGTTCCCCCTCCACAGCTAGGAGCTTTACGATCTTGAGTCTTAGAGGGTGGCTTAAAGCATGAAAAACCCTTGCTTCAAGTGTTAAAGCCTTTTTATTAATAGATTCGGCTTTATCCCGCAACTCGTTAATCCACTCTTCTACTGGGCATTCAGTGACGCTGCATTCTCCTAAGAGGCATCTGCCAAGCTGGCACGTCAAGGTATCCTTTTGTTTCATTGTTTTTCTGACGCGTTCAAACAAAACCGCCGAAACCTCACTCATTGCAGTGCCTCCTAAGGCTTTCTAACCTTTTGCTACTATAATGTCTTTCAATCATGAGGGTCATGTCTGCTGTTTGCGTGCGCACAACGGTTATTAGTTGTGAGGGGGTCGACCCAAACCGGATCCACAAACACCTCCGCGAAACAGGAAGGCAGCAGGAAGGCAACCGACGTCAGTTTCCCAATGCTCTTTTTCTTTTAGGCTTAGATCACTCTCCATCATTTTTAATTGTCCTCCTTAAGGGAATAATTCTATCAACTTTTCTTGTCCGCACTTAACGCATTTCAATTTTACATGCGTGTCTCCTTGTGTCGTGCCTAAAGGCTTCCATTCATGGTCACATTCTTTCT
>JAGTQI010000016.1 GCA_018396955.1 Candidatus Bathyarchaeota archaeon
ATTTTTAAGCAGCCTTTTTCACGCTTAAATTTTGAGGGTGGGGTTTCATGCCGTCTAAGAAAAGGCATAGGAAAAGCATAATTGACGAGCTTTTCGGAGGCTCAATATTTGATGAAATAGACGAATTATTCAATGAGTTTTCAGAAGGCGAAATCATCGGCGGCTACTCGATAAGTGTAGCCCAAACGCCGGAAGGCACAAAAGTCAAGGCTAAGGTTGGAAAGGATGTGGATGTAAATGCCCTAAAGAGAAGGCTTCAACAACAATATCCCGGAGCGCAAATAGAAATTGAAGGCGGCAAACAAGAACCTCTCATAAAGGAGATTTCAACTAGGTCTGTCGGGGAAGAGGAAAACAGCGAAGAAGGCTAAGGCTATGTTAAGCCACCGCGTACACATTTAATCTCGTAAAGGCATTGTTAATAACTCGTCAAAGTCCTCAGCCCTTATCCGCTCGACAGTAAACTTTTCCCCAATGTCAAAGTTGCAATGATAAAGCAAGGAGGAATTAAAAGTGTCGCCGGTTTGGTAAAAGCATGGAAAAAGCGCCGCCGGTCGGACTTGAACCGACGACCGACTGGTTAACAGCCAGCCGCTCTACCACGCTGAGCTACGGCGGCATCCATGGGCTTGCCTATTTGTGTTCTGGTTTTAATGTCATATTTAAGTTTATTCCGCTCTAATAAAATCCCCATTTCCTTTGCCTTACGTTCTATGATTTTTACAAAGATTCTGTATAGGGCTTGCATGGGTTTTGCATACCATTCTCCGGCGAAGGATAAGCCTATCAAGTCGTCTATCCAGTAGAAGTCATGTTTTAAGCATTTTATTAGGAGCTCTTCATGGAGCTTCGTCATTTTTGTCTCTTTAAACCACTCCTTGTTTTTCAGTCTGCCCAACGGGACGAAGAAGAGGGGCACGATGAGGCTTCTGACGTGTTTTAGATCTTCTAAAAGCTCTATAGTCTTTATCAAGTCTTCTTCTGTTTCTTCTGGCACACCCACAATCAGCGTGCATGCTGGAACAAGCTTGTTGTCATGCATCAGCCCCATCCCTTGCCGAACAACATCGGGCCACTCTTCCGGCTTGAAGGGGTGAGCCTTCGCCGGCATTATTTTTTTGGCAAGCTCCGGTGAGCCTGTTTCTATGCCTACTTCGGCACCCCACCAAGACTGCCTCTGCTTTATGATTTCAGCCACCCTCGCAAAAAGCTTCGGTTTTACTGTGACTGTTGCTAGTGAGCAGTGGCTCCAGCTGAAGCCGCCTTCACATTTCTTTATAACAGCCTCATGAAGCTCAATAAGCTTATCATCGTTTGGAACCGTGTTCTTTGAACCGTAAAGCATGACGTCCTCCGCGTGGAGGCATGCTGTACGATCATAACCGCTTTTAATATTAACATCAATTTCTTGAAGAATTTTTTCAACAGGGTACCATCTTAAAGGCCTTAATGTGACGCTGCAGAATTTGCAGCCTCTACAGCAGCCTCGGCCAATCTCCACCAAACCGTTAATAGAAGGATTTACAATGTTTGGGATCTCCTCTAAGCTTGGGGTTTCTTGCACGCTAACTTCATAATATTGGGGGAGTTCCTCACCGTTTATGGTTGCCCTTATAATTTTTCCAATAACCTTTTCGGCTTCCCCTTCAATTATGCAGTCAATCCCATGATTCTTAACGAATTCTTTTCTATACCGAAATTGCCAAACGCCAGGTCCACCAATAATAATCTTTAGCCCACGTTTTTTCGCCTTTCTAATTTCTGGTTTAGCCATCAAGCTGCGGAAATGCTTGGCAAGGAACGGTTCCTTCTTAAGGATTGCCGCAAAAGTGCTTGAAGCTGGACCAAGCCCGAAGGGGTCCATAACATGTATGCCTAAAACCTTGGCCTCATCCAAATACTTTCTAATGTGGTCTGGGTCAACTGTTAAAACATCAAATCCTTCGCTTAAAAGTTGGGCCTCAATCTTTCTCAGCCCATATGGTGCAGCCACCGGTATGCCTTTCCTTGTTTTTATTGGTGGGAAGAATAGGAAGCTGTAGAGCCAATCCGGAATAACGTTTGGGGGGGCGCATGTTCCAAATCCTATGAACTCGTTACGATGGTAATCGCTCATCAATGTGCGATCCGCGGTTAGAACTATTTCCGCCAACAACCCCCCTCGCATTATATATTTTTTGATAAAACATTTAAATTTTGATATAAAAAGAATTTTTAGCTGGATTCTGTACCGTGTTTTTCCTTTCCCCCTTCTATTAGGTTCACGAGAACTTCTTTTACATGTTTGGCAAAGATGCTTTTCACTTTCTTTAAAAGGTCTTCTCCATTTTTTGTTAGTGAGTAATGCTTAATTCTCCTTTTGCCTTTGGTCACCCAATGGGCGCTTGCAAACCCTTTTTCTTCGAGTCTATGAAGGAAGGGGTAAACCATGCTTGGCTTCAATTTCCTTCCAGTGAGCCTCTTAAATTCAACTATAAGCTCGTATCCATACCTAGGTTTACGTGCAAGAAGCCATAGTATTATAGGCTTTTCCAAGCTTCGGAGGAACACGTCGCCGATTTTGGCCACGATTCTTCAAACATATATTTTAGATTTTGATATATCAGTTTTTCTTTTTACAATAGCCTTATATTCTATTGTTGGTGATTTAGCTTAAAGCATTGATTTGCCATAAAGGCGAAATCGTCATGGCTATGTTGGAGGATGAGCTGGTTAAGGCGGCTTTTCGCGGTTTCAGCAGAATCGTGATTTTATGGTTTCTAAGCCAAAAAACATTGTCCGGTTATGGTGTTTCAAAGGAGTTGAATAAATTAACAGGCTGGAGTTTTCATTCCGGAGTGGTTTATCCGCTTTTATACGAGCTTGAAGAGAACAAACTTATAACTGGTAGGTGGGTTAGGAAGGGGAGGAGGCGCATAAAATATTATTCTGCAACTAAAAGGGGGTTAATGGTTTTAGAACGTGTTAGGGAGCTTCTCAAGCTTCCCGTAAAAGAAGTCCTGAAAGATTTCATTTCTGAAGCTTAAAAGAGGCTTCCGCTTTAGAAAAATGTATATGGCAGTTTTCCCAAAGGTGATGGAGCCACGGAGAGTTAAGCCTTGAAAAAGCTGTTGGAAGTTAGGTGGCATGGTAGAGGCGGCCAAGGAGCTTGGACAGCCAGCGAGTTGCTTGCAAGAGCCGCTGTTTACGAGGGAAAATACATTCAATCTTTTCCAGAGTTTGGCCCCGAAAGGATGGGTGCCCCGGTTGCAGCCTTCACAAGAATAAGCACAGAGCCCATTAGGCTTCATTGTGCCATTTATAATCCGGACGTTGTGGTGGTTTTGGACCCGACACTGGTTAAGACTGTACCGGTCACTGATGGATTAAGGGAGGAGGGAACATTAATAATCAATTTTCGAGATGAGCCGTCAGAGGCTAGGAAAATACTTAAAGATAATAAGGGGAAGGTTTGGACTGTTCCAGCGACTGAAATTGCCATAAAAATTTTGGGTTTGCCAATAACGAGCACTGCAATGCTTGGGGCTGTTGCGCGTGTGACTGGTGTTGTCGGTTTGCAAAGCATTGAAAGAACTATTCGGGAGCGTTTCAGAAGCAACATAGCAGAAAAGAACTTCGCAGTTATTAAGGAAGCATATGAGGAGGTGCGCTCAGAATGACATCCCAAGAAAAGGGCTGGAAGGAAATTTCCATAGCCGCCATATGCTGGAAGCCCAGCACAGAATTCTTAACCGGAGACTGGAAAACCTACAAGCCGGTTCGAGACTTGGAGAAGTGCACAAAATGTTTGTTATGCGCCATATTCTGCCCTGACGGAGCCATTCAATGGAAGCCTGAAAAGGAGGACATAGAATTTGACTACAACTTCTGCAAGGGCTGTGGGATATGCGCTAACGAATGTCCGGTAAAAGCCATAGAGATGAAGCTTGAGTGAGGTGTAGATGATGAAAAGTGTTGAGCAGAAGACTTTAGCCTTAAACGGTAATGAGGCTGTTGCCTACGCTGTTAAGCAGTCGGATGTAGATGTTGTCGCCGCCTACCCAATTACACCACAAACCATAATCGTTGAAAGGTTCAGCGAGTACGTAGCCAACGGCGAAGTTGAAACAGCCTTCGTCTGCACAGAATCGGAGCACAGCGCCCTAACCGCTTGTCTTGCAGCCTCGCTTACAGGAGCGAGAACTTTTACAGCTTCAGCTTCTGCTGGTTTAGCGCTCATGCACGAGATGCTCTTTGTGACTTCTGGCTGCCGTGCACCAGTGGTTATGGCAATAGCCAACAGAGCCCTATCAGCGCCTATAAACATTCATGGAGATCAGTCTGACACTATGGCGCAGAGGGACAGCGGATGGATACAGATTTATGCGGAAAACGCCCAAGAGGTTTACGACTCTATTATTCAAGCCTTCCGCATAGCTGAACACCCAGATGTGCTTCTGCCAGCCATGGTCTGCCTCGATGGTTTCCAGCTAAGCCACTCTGTGGAAAACGTTAATGTGCTTCCAGACGAAGTTGTAAAGAAGTTTGTTGGTGTGCGTCAGTATCCAATGGTTTTAACCCATGAGGGGAAGATGGTTCCGCTAAAGTTAGATCCTGAAAACCCCATGACTATGGGCCCATTGGCTTTTCCAAACTACTATTTCGAATTTAAAAGGCAACAGGAGGAAGCCATGAAAGTCGCTCTCAGAGTTATCCGCGAAGTACATGATGAATACGCGAAGATCAGTGGCAGAAGTTACGGCGACGGCTTGCTAGACTCATACTTTTTAGAGGACGCGGAAATAGCCATAGTTTGTCTAGGATCAACAGCTGGAACAGTGAAAACCGTTGTGGACGAGTTGAGGGCTGAAGGCATTAAAGCTGGATTGCTGCGAATGCGAACCTTTAGACCACTGCCAGTTGACGGCATAAAGAAGGTTCTTGGACACGTTAAGGCGGTGGCAGTCATGGACAAGAGCATGAGCTTCGGTGGCTTCGGAGGTGCGGTTTTCCACGAGGTTCGCCATGCACTTTATGACTTGGACAAAAAGCCATTCGTTGTAAACTATATCTACGGACTTGGCGGGAGAGACACAAGCCCCATGCAGATCCGCGGAATATACAATGACCTTCAGGAGATTCTGGCGAAAGGTCGTGTTGAAACCCCCGTGAAGTATGTTGGGTTAAGGGAGTAGGAGGCGAAAAATGTGCAGAGTGAATGGAAGTTTACGGCTAAGGACATAGTGGAAAAACCAGACTTATTCATGTCTGGGCACAGGGCATGTGCAGGGTGTGCTCCGGCAACTGTTATGAGGCTTATAATGAAAGCCTTAAGAGGACCAACTATTGTAACGCATGCCACTGGATGTATGGAAGTGGTTTCAACAATCTATCCGTACACGTCTTGGGCTGTTCCATGGCTCCACACAGCCTTCGAAAATGCAGCTGCAAATGCTTCTGGAATAGAAACCGCA
This sequence comes from Candidatus Bathyarchaeota archaeon, assembly GCA_018396955.1. Classification (GTDB taxonomy): domain Archaea; phylum Thermoproteota; class Bathyarchaeia; order Bathyarchaeales; family Bathycorpusculaceae; genus JAGTQI01. The sequence goes on from JAGTQI010000016.1 coordinate 5,454, forward strand.
GTAAAGATGCTGAGGAAGAAGGGGAGAATCAAGTATGAGCATGTTGACGTCATTGCAATAGCTGGTGACGGCGGCACATACGACATCGGCATACAAGCCCTTTCAGGAGCAGCCGAAAGAGGACACGACTTCTTGTTTGTGCTGTACGATAATGAGGCGTATATGAACACTGGCATACAAAGAAGCGGTGGGACACCTTTAGGCGCATCCACAACCACATCGCCAGCAGGCGAAGTCATTCCTGGAAAGCTTGAGCCCAAAAAGCCGATAGCTGACATAATGGTAGCGCATGAAATCCCATACGTGGCGACTGCGTCACCCTACTATTGGCGGGACCTAATAGCGAAAGTACGCAAGGGCCTAGAAGTGGAGGGACCAGCTTTCCTACATGTTTTCGCGCCATGCCCCCGTGGATGGAGAAGCGACCCAGCGAAATCTATAGAGCTTTCCCGCTTGGCGGTAGAGACATGTGTCTTCCCATTGTGGGAGTGTATAAACGGCGAGTACCAACTTTCAGCGCCCAGCAAGGTATTAGCCATGGCGCCTCAAAAGAAAAAGCCTGTGAAAGAGTACCTGGCGGTGCAGGGGCGCTTTAGACACTTGTTCGCACCCAAGTATGAGAAGCTGCTTGACGAAATCCAGCGGATAACAGACCAAAGATGGCGAAAACTCCTCAAAAAATGTGGAATGGCAGTGGTTTAACTAGCGTTTTTTAGGAATTTTTCTATTTCTTTTTCCGCGTTGTCCGCCTTGATGAATATGGGTACGTTTTCTATACCTGTGGCTATGTAGCTTGAAAGAAGCCACTCACCAGGCGCGAATTCCAACGTTTTTTCCAGTATGCCCTTGTCTATCATGAAGGTGTCGCTTATCAATGCGCGGTCGTAAGGCCTCGGCAGTGTGCCCACAAAGTATGTGTGGAGCTGTTGTAGAGCGTTTGTGTTTAGGTAGGCTATGCGTTGTGTTGCGATGCAGACGCCTAAGCCATATTTGCGGCCTTGCCTAAGCAGAGTTTCCACTTGTTTGCTGCATTTCTTTTCTATGCCCGCTGCGCCTGAAAGCTCTGGGATGAATTCTTGGGCTTCATCAAAGACTAGGAGGATGTAAGGTTTCACTTGAAACATGCGTTTTCTTCGGATGAGCAAATCATGCGTTAAAGATATTACAAGCTCCTTTATTGTAAGCGGATCCGATATGGAAATGCACATAAGCCTTGTTTCGCCTTCCAGAAGTTCCCTCATTTTTTCAACCGTCAGCCCGCCTGTCTCCTTTTTTATTTCTTCTTGACGTTTCCTTATTTGGTCGAGGATAGTAGTTCTTGTTGTTGCCCAAGCATACAGGCTACTTTTGTCGTGAACTCTAAATTCTTCCATGGTTGCTATGCATACGCTGTCTATGTACTTGACGAAGTCTTCGCTAACCTCTTGGTTTTCGCTAAGTCCATGTGTCTCCATATAATCAAGTATGGCGTCGTGGATTTTGTCTATAGCGTTTAGATAATGAGGTTTGTCGGTGTTGTTTTTCCTCTGGTCGCTTAGCTCTTCAAGGAACTGGGCGTATGTGGGAATCTTCTGCTTTGGCCTTGCATAAAACGCCACTTTATTCTGTTCCATTATGCGTTTCAGCCCAAATTTGATTCTCTCATCAGCCTCATACTCTCTTGGTTTGACGACGGAGTTGAAAAACTGTTCAATCGAGTCTATTCTATGCTCTAGGACAACCCTTGATGGAATTGTTTCGTCTGCAAGAAGGTCCAGCAGTAGGAATATGTATTCGCAGCTTATGTCAAAAACCACGACTTTAACGTCGTCTGTGTGGAGGAGAATCCGCCTCAAAATGTTTGACATTAAGTTGCTTTTTCCACCACCGGTGAAGGCGAAAACTCCAAAATGGTAGCGTACAAGCTTTTCAAAGTCCACGTATATGGGTATGATTGTGTTGCTTGTTTGGAACATTTTAACAACGCCGAGCCTCGGGTCAAGCCTTGCATCTTCCACAGTTTTTGATGGGTCTATGCCGAGCTTTTCCGTTATTTTTTGGTTGTACATGCGGTTTATCATTTCGCTGTTTAGGATGTAGACTAGGCTGCCCACCATCGGATAGGAGAAGCCCTTAACAAACTTGAAGTCGCAGCTTCCGCCTATAACTAAATCATAATTTATTGGTATGGCGTCTATCTGAATCATCATTGTTGAACGGTCGTCGGTAAGCCAATCCGCCTCAGACTGCTCAATAATCTCAAACTGCATGGGGTAATAGCCATGATCCGACAAGCCTCTCAGGCCGAAGTGTTCGGGCCATACGCGGCTTATTTCCATAAGCGTGTAACGTTCCTCGCCGAGAAACGTCTGCTTAAAGTTTTTTACGGCTAGAAGCATGCCCTCCTCTAGCAGCCCCATAAGGTCTTTCTGGTATTCCACTTTTATGCGGCAGCTGTAGCGGGCGCTTGTTCCCGCTAATTTTGATTCCTCTGCTCCTCCGAAGAAGCGGGGCATTACAGCGGCTAGTCTAGCCCTAAATTTTCCGTCGAAGTTTGTGAAGCATAGGCTGTTAAATTTGTTCTCTTCTTGCCGCTTCAATAGCTGATCGCCTCTCCCTAAACGTGCTCATATAGAATATGAATTTTCTCAATTTATGGTTATTGAGGATCCACTCGGCCGTCGTGTCCACGACGCGTTTGAATTGGCTGTAATTCCACTTGGCGATTTTGTCCGCAATATACAGTGACGCGTTGTGCCCGAAGGCTTCTGGAATGTTGGATGGCGCCATGGCCACCAATATGTTCATGGTTAAATTCTGCAGCTTGTTGGACACATTCTTGTCTATGTAAAGGATTACTTCCACGGGCTCTTTTGTTCCATCGCTTAGCTCATTCCAAAACTCCACGATTGTTTCGGGCTTGTAGTCGTATTCCGGATAAACGAGGCGATCCACAAGGAGGACGTTGCTTCTTAGCACGGGGTCTGTTTTTGCTTGGCTTAACTGAACGTAGGTTTTTAGGAAGGCTTTTTCTAGGCCTATCTTGTTTTTTATGGCGCCTGAGACGTAGCCTTTTCGGTTTTGTTTGTCTGGCACCATTGTTCTGAAGGCTGAGTCATACTCTATTAGGCTCCATGGCGGCGTAATCCTATCTGCATTGAGGATGCTGGCCGATTGGAGGATCATGCGGTCTGTGTTTGGTAATTTTTCCAGTTCTTCTCTTGTGATGTTTGTGTTCAGTAGGTCGTTATTTCCCATTATTGGGATGAGTTGGCGTTTGAAGTCTCTTGCCGCTGTGTCTTTTGTTACGCCTATAATGAGTATATGCCTATTCCAGCATTCTTCCATTATCATGTGTAACGTGAAAAGTGTTAGGAAGGCAATGTCTAGGGTTGTGAGCCAATGCTCCCTTCCGTCTTTGACTATTTTCATTAGGTTTGCTGTTTCTGGGTTATCTGCGAAGAAGAATCTGTCGCCTATGCTTTTTACAAGCTTTTTAATGCGCTCCCATGTCCGCGCGTATTTCTGGTTCAGCGTGTAAACTTCATTTTTCTCGATTAGAAAGCCCTTTTTTATTAAGCTCTTTAGGCTTCGCTCTACTCTTTTCGCCCTTTTCTCGTCTGTTATGTTGAATTCGGTCAGTATCTGCCTCTTTGACAAGGCGCCTTTACGCCTTAAAAGGTCTATTATGGCGTAACGTACATAATCGGCTCTTGGCGGCGGCAAGCCTAAACATTCGTTGCAGACAAATTGCCTCGCCATTGTTAGCTCGTTTATGTCTATGGGTTCACCGTCTATTTCGTAGCCTAGAATGTTGCTTTTTGCTTCCCATAAGGCGCGCTTCGAGGTATCGTAGAGGAGGCTTGCGCGTTCTATTGATAGGCTTCTATCCATTAGGATTATTCGAAAATTTTGTTCCGCGTCTGTGGCCAGTTTGTAAGCTAAATAGTATTCGGCGAAGGTCATTATCCAGTTAGCCACCGTTGCATTGTTTATAATTGATTCTTCTGTTAGCGGTTTTCCAAGGCTGACCTCGTCTGGTTGTGAAACTTCAAAGAATGTTTGGTCCACGTCTGGGATTTCATTCACGTAGATTGGTACTACGCTTGATATGCCAGCACCATGTCGGACTGTTCGCTCGTCATACTTGACTGTGGGCAGTTTATCCTCGTGGAAAGTTATTGTTCCTGTTGAGGCGTAGGCTCCTCCGAAGAAGACCACTAGGTCAAAGAGGGGTCGCGAGTACATGGTTCCATCTATACCAGCAAAGCGGACGGATGCAGCTCCAAAGAATTCTTTTGCTGTCTCGTAAGCTTCTCCGGCAGGGAAATCTGTTTTTATTAGATTTGAGAGGAGACTTTCGTAGAAGCTTTTTAGAGATGAAAAGCGCTTTTCATAGTCTAAAACTTGCATTGATGCTCCTTGTTTGAGTATATTGCATGTCCGCCTGACAGCGTTGCTTAATGGGGACAGCTGCACTCAACCACCAAACCATGATTAAGGGGTTCCGCTGTTAAAACATTTTTTGGAATGTTTTATATCGCTCATACACTCAAATTCTAGGTTCTGAAGGGGCAGAGTTGGCTAAAAAATCAGTTTCAAAGCATAAGCGTGCACATGCCAAGAAACGGCGGATTGAAATTGAGATTAGGCAGATGACTTTAGAAGATTTGCCAGAAGTTTGGCGTTTAAGCGAGAAGATTTTTACGCCATCCCAGTTGCAGTTTACTTATCGCACCTGGAATGTTAATGAGCTGCTTTCCCTTTTTCAAGAGGATCCTGAGCTGTGCCTTGTGGCTGAAGATGTTGCCTCAAAGAGGGTTGTTGGCTTCGCCTTGGGCACTATTCTGAAACGTCCCTTCAGCCCTTGGACTTACGGCTATTTCGTCTGGGCTGGCGTTAAACGTATGCGGCGTCGGCAAGGCGTTGGAAAGAGGCTTTACCGCGAGTTGGAGAAGCGTTTCAAGGAGAAGGGTGCTCGCATAGCCATAGTAGACGTGGAAGGCACGAACACGGCTGGTATGCGTTTCATGGAGAAGCTTGGTTTTAAACAGAGCCAAACCTACATTTGGTATAGTAAACTGCTTGAATAGGCACAAACCATAAGGGATTTTTTAAAGTGCAGATGCAGATAAACGACTTCAAACTCAAGGTTGCTTCCTTCATATACTTCTTTTCTAGAACGTGACAAGCATGTTTCTATCAGTTCACTATGTGTGAAACTTGAGCTGAGTATTTTGGCAAGGTAAAATAAGATGAAGAGTATAACATAATTTTGGGTTTGATGGGCGAAATGCAGAGAACTGGCGTGGCTAAGCTCCCCCTCCACTATGGCAAAGCGCCAAAATGGCTAGTTGTCCGTATGCGAAAATTAGCCAAAGAAATAGTGACAATAATCATTAACGAGTATGGTACTGGCGAGTTCCTAAAACGCCTATCAGACCCCTTCTGGTTTCAGGCTTTAGGCTGTGTTTTAGGCTATGACTGGCACTCCTCAGGCGTAACAACAGTTGTTACTGGCGTTTTAAAGCAAGCGGTTATCCCAGAAGAGCATGGCGTTGCGGTCTGCGGCGGGAAAGGAAAAATTTCAAGACAAACACCCACAGAGATCGGGTTAGTGGGCGAAAAGTTTGGTTTTTCAGACAATAGAATAGGAAGCCTACAATACGCCAGCAAGATGAGCGCAAAAGTTGATAATACGGCTATTCAGGCGGGATACCAGCTTTACCACCACGCCTTTTTCGTGGACGAAAATGGAAGATGGACCGTAATCCAACAGGGAATGTGTCCCCAAGACCGCACAGCAAGACGCTACCATTGGCTTTCAGAAAATGTCAAAAACTTTGTTGTGGAGCCTCATAACGCCATCGTGGGCGACGCGAGGCGCGAAATAGCCCTAGACATGACCGCAAAAGAAAGCGAAGGCTGCAGAAAAGCCTCTGTGGACTTGGCATGCGAACCACCCAAAAAGCTTATGCGCCTAATAATGTCCATTCGCCCCGCCTATCAGAAATCGCTGGAGGAGTGGCTTCCGAAAACAGCCCAGACTCAATGGGCAGACTACCCAATAGACGTCTTGTCAATGCCAGCCCACATAAACTGGAAAGCCCTACAAGAAGTTTACGAGTTTAAACCGCGAAACTATGAGGAACTTTTAGGCTTCAAAGGCGTCGGCGCCGCTACAGTGCGCGGCTTAGCCCTAATAGCCGAACTTATTTATGGCGAGAAGCCAAGCTGGAAAGACCCAGTGAAGTACTCCTTCGCATATGGAGGAAAAGATGGCGTCCCCTTTCCAGTGGACAGAAAAGCCATGGATGAGTCCATACAAATTCTCAAAAGGGCTGTTGAAGATGCAAAACTCGGCGACAAAGAAAAGCTGAATGCCTTAAAAAGGCTTAGGATTTTCATCCCGCCGACGCGTCAATAATTTTCATATTTAAAAGCTATCTGTTTAGGCATGTTTGGTTCACGTTTGGTGTGAGACGTAAAGCCAGATAAGTTTATATCTCCGGCTTTGAAGTGTGTTGGGAAAATGATAATAAAATTGCTAAGGATTGCATATGACTCTGCCATTAAGCGTCGCAGCTTTCATAGCGAGTTTGCTGCTCCTCTACATCGGCTCGAAAAAGGTAGTGGGTGCAGCCGCACAGTTAGCGTCCAATCTAAATATTCATAAGGTTGTTGTCGGAACAGTTTTTGTGGCTTCTGTAACATCAGCCCCAGAGCTATTAAGCTCTCTCATAGCAACCATTTTCAGCTCTTCACAGCTGGCTTTCGGCAACATAATAGGCTCAAACATATACAACGTTCCATTAATCATAGGTATATGCGGCTTAATCGGCGAATTCAAAATGAAAAACTCCACAATCAATAGGGAATGCCTCCTCATGATAGGTTTAGCCGCCCTACTAATGCTTTTAACATTGGCAACCAGCATAGTGACGTGGTGGACTGGGCTGGTCTTTTTGGCACTCTATCCAGTATTCATTTACTATTCCATCCGCAAGGGAAACGGCAACGGAAACCCAACAAGCGAAACGAGAAAAAGCACCGCAAAACCAGCAGCCATCATGATTTTAGGCGGCGCCGCCTTGATAGCTGGCACATTCATGCTTGTTTACAGCGCCACAGCCATGGCTGAAATTTTCAGCCTAAGCCACTTCTACGCCGGACTCACAATGATGGCTTTGGGCTGCGTAGTCCCAGAAACAGCCGTTTCAGTGGCTGCAGCACTCCACGGCGAACAGGAAATATCCATAGGCAATGTTATAGGCGACAACATAATAACCATAACATTGGTTTTCGGAGTTGTCGCACTAATAAGACCCTTCACCGTTTCTTTGCATGAAATTTTGACAACCGTCCCTTTCATGGTTCTCGTAACGCTTGTTTTGTTTGCAATGAATAGGCGGAGCCGCAAAATAACAAGAGCTTGGAGCTTGCTTATGTTGGCAATAGCTGCAGTCGCTTTCATCCTAGAAACATTCAACCACGTAGCTTAGCCTCACTTCTTAGAAAATCCTAAAAAAGACTGCTGAGAGGAACCTGTGGAAGTTTTAGGCGTTTCACTCCTCAACAGTTATTGCCTGTGTTGGACATGATGTTACACAAGCCATGCAGGCTATGCAGTCACCCTCCCTAACGGGAACAGACTTCTGGGTGTCAGGGTATTCTGGCAGATTCTTGAGTTCGAAAACGTTTACTGGGCATATTTCGACGCATACGCCGTCGCCGTTGCATTTACTCCAGTCAACCTTAACTTTTGGCATACACCTCAACCTTAACATAAATTTTGAAGTCTTCCACATTTAATACTTTCCAAAAATGCGGGGTGGCAAATGCTTTATCAATAATAAACGGCAATAAAAGGCATGAAAGGGGATGCCCAATAAAAGCGAAGGAAAGAGTTCAGCGGCAAGCGCAAGCATAGAGGAGCTGAGCAAAAAACTCGACTTGATAATTAAGAGACTTGAAGCGTTAGAAACGCTTTTATTAAGTAACCCAGAATACGCTGAGTTGTCGCCTTATCTGTGGTTAAGCCGTTTTGGAGTAAGCTTGTATGGTGAACCCCTAAAGTTGGCGGCTAGGCTGAAAACAGCTGAAAAACACTTGAAAAGGGAGTGGATAGCCAAAGACGAGATTTCAAGATGTATAGTTCAAGCCCTAGCCATAAACGAAAAGCTAAACGTTTCAGCGATAACACGACATGTGCGCCGAATGCGGGGAAAAGCCTCAAGAAGAATAGTGCGAGAGAGGCTGAAACGCCTAGAAAATGAAGGCGTCGTCCAAGAAGCAGAGGGCTACGGAAACGTTTACAAGCTTGCAGAGTGATCGCCCAGCTGACCACTTCTTTCCAGAATAAATAACAACGCTAGCCAACCCTAATTATTGTGAAGTTGAAAAATCAACCGAAATATGTAAAGGAGGTGGGGTACAATGGCTAGGGAAAAAGAAGAGAAAGAAGATGTTGAGGAGCTAAGGGAAGTTCTGAGCGTAATCTCAAAGGAGGTGCCAGCCCTAATAAAGGGGATAATCGCTAGCGTATTCTCAGAAGAAGCCGGAAGGGACATGGGAAGAGCAGCCGCCGCCTTCTACAAGGAGCTTAAAGAGGCGGGCATGCCAGAAGACGTAGCCGTCAAAATGACTGAAGGCTATATCTCCACGTTCACAAGCCTCGGTGAAATTATGAAACGAGCTGTCGGTAAACAAAGATCAATTGAGGATGAGAGAATTGGAAAGGAGATAAGCAAAGAAGTTTCAAAGAAAGTCATGGAGAAACTTTCTGAAAAACTAAGCAAAGAAATAAGCGAAGAAACCGCTAGAGAAATCGAAAAGGAATTAGCTAAACAACGTAGAGAAAAAAGTGAAGAAGAGGAAGAAGACGAGGACTAGACTGAACCAACCAATTTAAAGGAAAATGGCGATGAAGATAACCAGCATAATCAGCGTAGTATTTCACGCAATTCGCCTTCTCCTAAGCCTTTTTGCCCTTTGGCTAAGCTTCGGTTGGAAGGCGCGAAAAGCTAGAAAAGCCTTTGAAAAAGAACTTGTTAGGGCTGGTATGACAAAAAAGGACGCGAAAAGGCTCAGCGAATGGTACTTGAAACTTAAAGATGACATTGTTCAAGCTGTTAAGTCTTCGGTTTTTACACGGCGTTAAACCCCTAAAATGTCAGCGTAAATCTGTGCACAACATTGGAATGAAAAACTTATCATATAGTCTTCCCTTTCGGCATATTTTATGGCTTCTTCAGATGGAAAGGCTATGGCGTCAACACCGGCTTTTATGGCTAAAATGTCTGTTTCCGCTCTATGCTTCCCTTTTGGTCGCATACAACCTAACGCTATTGGAGTTTTCGGGAACATAACCCTAGCAGTGGCTAAAACCTTGGCTATTTCCAACGGGTCTGGCGGTTTTACATTCATCATCATCGTGCCACGTATTGGCATGAAAGCAATTACCACCAATGCTGAGGGCTTATGTTTAGAAATCATTTTTAAGGCGTACAACTCGCCCTTTAATCGTCCATAATATAGTCCAACAATAACATGGGGGACAAAGCACAAGCCGGATTGGCTTAACGCCTTTAACGCATTTTCATAATCCTTAACTGTTACATTTAAGTTGTAAATCTCCCGAATTGTCTCATCATCTCCAATAATGTCAATTAATGCAGCGTCGACGCCAGCCTCCTTAAGCTTCAAAGCCCTTTCGAGGTTGACGATTCCAACGTGCGTAAAAATGGTTAAGCCAAAATCCGCCTTAACCCGCCTAATAGCTTCAGTGAACTTTTCCAATGGAACAGAACCGTCTGGAAGGCAGCCGCCACTGATTAGGCAGCCGACAGCACCTTCAGCTTTAAGCTTTGTGCACAAATTGTAGAGCTCTTCCGGTGTTCTAGCCGGACGCATGTTTTCAAGGACTTTGCCGCCGCAGTGTTTACAGTTTAATGCGCAGCCCTTTCCAGTTACGGAGATTGTGGGAAAATTCGTAGGTGAGGAGCAGAAATAGGCCGTTTTATAATATGTGAAGCTTGGGGCGTAAAAGCAGATGCTTCTCCTTTCAGATGCTGAATGGAAAATGTTGCTCTGCAAAAGTTTGGAAAACTCTTCCGTATTCATTTGCCAAATAGTTTCTGGAGTAAGCTGTGCCATTTTCCTCTCTACTAAAGCGTAGAGAAGACACTTAATAACTTTCGCTAGCGGTTGCCGCTTAGCCACTTGTCTCTTCTTTTCGTTCGCTGTTTGAAATTGTTGGGGCTGGTGCTTTTTCCAACGTGTCAACAGTCTTAATTGTTTTTGCAATCTTCTCCAAGTACCTTTGAAAGCTCAGCGTTCTGAAAACCGATAACCCCCTTTCGGTTATGGCGTAAACCTTCCTTTTTCCAGCGAATTTCTCCACAACCAGCCCGTTCCTCATTAAGGATTCTAAGTATTGCCCGAGAACTGTGCAGTCCATGTTGGTTTTGTAGGCTATGCTGTCAACTGTTAAGGGCCTTTTGGCTAAAGCCGCTAATATAGCCTCATAGTTTTCAAGCTTTGACCTTCGCAAATTTCCTCACCCAGAATCATGGTTTGACAACGATAATGATAATAATACTTTATGAATTCAGAATTAATAGCAGAGAGACACCTGAAACATGCAGCGAATGTGAAAGGCCTTTGGCAGTCCAAAAGATTCCAAATAAGATTCGCGTTTCACTAGGCTCAGCCATAGTCTTAGGACTAATTAATGGAAGGCTTGATGCCAAACCAACAACAGCCTACCTAATGACGTATAGGCGGGGGAAATGCCTTGCCAACTGCGGATTCTGTCCCCAAGCTAGGAAAAGCCGCGGCAGAGCCGACATGCTTTCAAGGGTTTCATGGCCAGCCTTCAGCAAAAAACAAGTATTAGACGGAATAGAGGCAGCAGCGAAAAGTGGCGGGATTAGGCGTGTCTGCATACAAGCCCTAAACTACCCGCAAGTGCATGAGCACATCTGTGGACTTGCAAGGGCAATTTCTAAACATGTAAAAGTTCCAATATCTGTTTCATGTCAGCCCATAAGCCCAGAAAACATAAGGCGCCTAGCAGAGGCTGGCGTTGAGAGGATAGGCATACCCTTGGACGCTGCAACACCAGAAATTTTTGACAAGGTTAAGGGAGCTTCCGCCGGCGGACCATACAACATGGAGAGGCAGCTGGAGCTGCTCAAGGAGGCTGTGAGAGTTTTTGGGGAGGGAAAAGTCAGCACCCACCTTATTGTTGGTTTAGGCGAGTCTGAAAGGGAAATGGTGGAAATGATTCAAAAATGTGTTGATATTGGTGTGTTGCCAGCCCTCTTCGCTTTCACACCAGTTGCTGGAACAGCCCTAGAAAACTTGAAACAGCCGCCAATTCAACAGTATAGACGGGTACAGCTAGCCAGACACTTAATTTCCAATAAAATTTTAAGGGTCGAAGCTATGACCTTTGATGAAAACGGTCGCATAACATGTTTTGGCGTGGATAAACAAGCCTTAAAGCAAGTAGTTAGTTCTGGCGAACCCTTTAGGACTTCCGGATGCCCAGACTGCAACCGCCCATACTACAACGAGAAACCAAGCGGCCCAATATACAATTTTCCAAGACCATTAAACAGAGAGGAAATTGGTAAGGCTTTTGAGGAGTTATCCTTAACCTAGGATTCTTTTGCCTCCAGCAGAGGCTGCTGTGGAATTTTTGGTTTCTGCTTTGTAACTTGCTCAACTATGTGCCAGAAATCCTCCTCGGTTAATCCTCTGCGAAGTTCCTTCATAAGCTTCTTGATTTGGTAGAAGGTCATTTGGGTTCCGCCTTTGTCTAGGCTTTCCTGCAACCCCCTTATCCTTCTGACTATATCGTCAATCTGCCATGGCGTAGCCTTTATGCCAGCCATCTCAAGCCGCTTTTCCACAAGGCGCCTTCCACCAGTTCTCCCTATGTAGAACTGGGTTTCCCTCTCAACCATTTCAGGTGGAAATGGCTCAAAAAGCAGCGGGTGGGCAAGCATTCCTTCGACGTGTTCGTCAACCTCGTAGGAGAAAGCATTTTCGCCAACAATTGGTTTATGAAATTGAATTGGAAGGGCGAAGCTTTTTTCTGCTTGTTGGGCAAGTCTATAAAGCTTCTTCATGTCAACACCCGTGTCTATATCGTAAAGGAGTTCTAGCGCTGCGACAACCTCCTCTAGAGGGGCTACACCAGCTCTCTCGCCGAAGCCTACGAGGCATGTGTGAACGTAGGCTACGCCTTCCTCCACAGCTGCTAAGGTGTTTGCTGTGGCTAATCCGAAATCGTTGTGGCAGTGAATAGAAAGTGTAACATCCTTCCCAAGAACCTGCTGAAGTCCATCCCTAACGTGGGAAACAAGATAACGTAAAGATAGGGGTCTCAAAAAGCCAACGGTGTCGGCAATCACAAGCCTATCAGCACCAGCCTTCACAGCAGCTTCAAAAATTTGCAGAATGTCCGGCAAAGGCGTTCTAGAGGCATCTTCCAAAGCAAAGTTGACGGTTACACCATGCCTTTTAGCATGTTCAATGCACTCCACAGTGTTTTTTAGGACTTGTTCTTTTGACATTTTAAGCCTGTACTGGAGGTTAAGTCCGTTGAAAGGCGTAAAGATAACAACTTCTTTAACACCGCAGTCCAAACACGCATTCACATCGCTTCTGGTGGCTCGTGCAGAGGCGGCTATGCTGGCTTGCTGAAAGCCTTCGTTGGCTATCCTCCTAACAGTGCTCTTCTCTTCGTCTGAAAGCGCTGGAAATCCAACAGTTATAATGGATACGCCAGCCTCATCCAAAAGCTTAGCCAACTTAACCTTCTCCACATAAGTCAAGAAAACAGTTGGGGTTTCAACACCCTCCCGCAGAGTTTCGTCCCAAATATAAACTCTGTCGGGGAGTCTAGGCGGGAGGTTCTTCCTCAAACGGTTGTAGTTTGCTATTAACCCTTGAGCCTCAAGCTTCTTAAAGATTGTTTTCCGCATGAATACCCCATTCCAACAAGTAAACGAACTGCAACGCATCTTGTTATTCCGCAAGCACTTATATAAGAATTCAGCAATCAGAACCTTAACAAGCTGAAAGAAGTGAAAATTTTATGGATTTGTTTGAAGTCGAAAAGAAAAGGAGAAGCATAAGAAAGTTTAAGCCAAATCCAATACTCAAAGAAGACTTAAGAAAAATTCTTCAAGGAGTCATACGGTGTTCCATTAGAGCTTTAAGCAAAGGTCTTTGAAGGTTTAAATTTAGAACTTTAAAATAGTTATTGGAGGTGTCTTTGTTGGTTGAGGCACCAGTGGAAGATAAGCGGATAACCCTAAAAGAGGCGGCGAAACTCATCCCAGACGGGGCTCACCTCTTTTGGGGAGGCTTTGGCTTCCAAAGACCTCCCATGGCCTTTGCCCATGAACTCGTGAGGCAGAAAAAGCGAAACCTAACAATTTACACATGCGGCTCAGAAATGGACATTGATATACTTGCAGGGGCATACGTTGTTTCCCATTTTGAACTAGCCTTTTTCGCAATAGAAGGCATTGGACTAGCCCCAAATATCCAGCGGAGAATCCGCGAAGGTGCTGTTCAAATCGAGGATTATACAAATTTGGCCATGGCTCTACGATTTTTGGGCGGCGCCTTAGGAGTTCCATTTATGCCTTTGAAAAGTATGCTTGGAACAGATTTACTGGCAAAATCAAGATTTAGAGCTAAAAAAGCTGAAGTTATAACATGCCCTTTCACCGGCGAGAAAGTTGTGCTTGTGCCGTCTGTTCGTCCAGACTTCAGCATAGTGCACGTCTCCCGGGTGGACAGAGAAGGAAATGCTCAAATAGATGGTATAAAAGGCGAGGACGTGGAGGGCGCAAGAGCCGGCAAAAAAGTTATAGTATTAGCTGAAGAAATCGTGGACACAGAGTTTATACGCTCTCAACCAGACCAAACAGTTATTCCAAACATTTACGTTAATTACGTCGTGGAATGTCCATGGGGAGCATACCCAATGATGGTTTACAACTACTACGACTATGACATGGAGCACGTGCGCATGTACTACCAACAATGCAAAACGGAGGAGGGATGGCAAAAATACTGCGAAGAATACATTACAGGAGTTGAGGACCACGTGGAGTTTCTCACGAAGATAGGCATGGAACGCCTCCTAAAGCTTAGGGCTAAAAAACCCTTCCCATACTAGAAGGTGGTGAAACGCCTTATGGGAAAGAAGGATTACGCGAAACCGGGTGAGTTTACAACTCTTGAGCTTATGGCGGTTTGCGGAGCCAGGGCCATAAAAAATGGTGAAGTTGTTTTCGTTGGAACAGGCTTGCCCATGATAGCCGCAATGCTTGCCAAAAGAACCCATGCGCCAAAAGCCAAAATAGTTTATGAGGCCGGCTTCATAGATTCAAACGCAATAGATATAGCCCTATCCATAGCCGACTCAAGGCTTGGTTATAGAGCTTCGGCAGCTATAGGACTAATCGAAACGCTTGGACTACTTCTGCAAGGAGGCCATGTGGACGTGGGCTTTGTCGGAGCAGCCCAAATCGACGAGTACGGGAACATAAACACTACATACATAGGCGACTTCGAACATCCAACCGTGCGACTTCCAGGAAGTGGCGGCGGAAATGACATAGTCTCATCAGCAAAACGCGTCGTCATAATAATGACTCATGAAAAGCGGAAGATGGTTAAGAAACTTGACTACTTAACAAGCCCAGGTCATTTGGACGGACCGGGGGCAAGAGAAAGAGTCGGCTTACTTGGCAGCGGGCCATCTCTCGTGGTTACAAACTTCTGCCAGATGGACTTCGACCCAGAAACAAAGCGGATTAGACTTGCCTCCGTCCATCCAGGAGTGACTTTACAAGAAATTATGGAAAACACTGGATTTGACCTACTTATACCGGAGAATGTGCCAACAACAGAGCCGCCAACATACGAAGAATTAGCCATTTTGAGGGCTATAGACCCTCACGGAATTTACATACCAAGACCCGAGCAAAGTAAATAGGCATAAAATTCTCTTTTCCAATTTGTTTTGCATCTTCTTCGGGAAAGCATTTTATAGTGACTTTTTGGAAAATGTGAGACTGGTTGTGGGCGTTATGGATTTTGAATTGACACCGGAACAGAAAATGATAGTTGAAACAGCCACCGAAATTGCCCGAGACTACGGTCCAGAATATTGGCGTGAAAAAGACCGTAAACACGAATTTCCAGAAGATTTTTGGAAAAGCCTTGTCGAAGCGGGTTTTCCGGGTATAGTTATCCCGGAAAAGTATGGCGGAAGCGGAATGGGAATGTTCGAAATGCTGCTAGCCATGGAAACCCTAGTTTCGGAGGGCTGCGGACTCGCCGGAGAATGGTTCTTATGCCTTTCAGCAGTTTTTGGAGGCTTATCCATAGTGAAGCATGGCAACGAAGCCCAGAAAGAAAAGTACTTGCCAAAAATTGCAAAGGGGATGGAGTTCTGCCTGGCCTTAACAGAACCTGACGCCGGAACAAATACCCTAAACATTAAAACTATGGCTGTTAAGCAAGACGGCGAATACGTGGTTAATGGTCAGAAAATTTTCATATCTGGGGCGGACAGAGCCAAGGGAATGCTTCTGGTGACTAGGACAACGCCTGTCGATAAAGCGCCAAAAAGAACCTTAGGCCTGACACTTTTCCTTGTTGATTTGCCAAACCCCGCCATTGAAATAATTCCGATTGAGAAGCATGGAATGAACTACTCGAAAACCTTTGAGGTTTATATAAGCGACTTGAGGGTTCCGAAAGAAAATGTTTTAGGCGAACCGGAGAAAGGCTGGTACTTGCTTTTGGATACGCTTAACCCGGAGCGCATGTCCTTTTCCGCGGCGGCATGTGGCTTGGGGCTGTTAGCCATCAAAAAAGCTGTTGAATATGCAAAAGAAAGAAGGGTTTTTGAGGCTCCTATAGGTGCGCATCAAGCCATACAGTTTCCACTAGCTGAAGCCAAAGCAAAAATCGAGGCTGCAAGGCTCTTGAACTATAAGGCTGCGTGGCTTTATGACCGTGGGCAAGAATGTGGAGCAGAAGCCAACATGGCTAAGGTGGCAGCTGTCGAGGCTGGAACCGAGGCGGTTTACCATGCAATGCAAACCTTTGGCGGGTATGGCTATACTGTGGAGTATGATGTGGAGCGGTGGTGGCGGGAAATAAACCTCATAAGGCTGGCTCCAGTAACCCACCAAATGGCATTAGCCTTCATAGGTCAACACGTCCTGGGACTACCCAAATCCTATTAGGAAATTAGGAAAAGCTTTGCAGTGCTTTGTCAGTGCGGGGAAAGGCGTAAGTGAGCTTCACAAGAAGCCATGCCCTATTAATCCTTGTATGCTTCTGTTTCAGCTTCATTCTTGTCCTTTCAACTCTTCTTAAGAACACTGGACTATCAAGCCTACAGCAGGCTTTCTCACGCATAACACTGGCTCTTCCACTAATTTTCGTGCTTATTAGAGGAAGATTCAAGCTCAAGAAAGACGACATGCGATACTTCGCCTTATCTGGTTCAGTTTTTTCGTGTTTCTTGCTTTCAGGACTATCCTCAATTGCGTTTGGCTGTCCCATAGCAGTTGCCACCGCCCTAATCTACACTCAACCCTTCTTTACAGCAATTTTAGCCACTATTTCTGAAAAAGAGAAGATGACTTCAAGAAAGATTATGGCGGTGGCGATGGGAGTTGTTGGAGTCTTTCTTGTAAGCGGAGTGGCCACCGAACCGCTTTCAAGCCTTAACATTAGCGGCTTGGGATTCGCCCTACTCGGGGGCTTCTTTTACTCCGCCTATCTTTATGTAAAAAGGATGATGAAAGCAGATTATACGCCTCTTCAAGGCCTATTTAACACGTTTATATTTGCGGCGCCATCCATGCTGCTCTTAGGAACTATTCTAAGTCTTTTCACAAAAAACACTGGTTTAATAGGATTCACGGTGCCAAACTCTTATCAACTAACCCTCCTAATCTTATTTGCCTCATTTAGCACGGCGCTTCCCTATGGCCTATTAAATTATGTAAAGCCAAGTGAAGTCCCGCCGACAACTGAGGGAACTATTTTGCTTTTAGATCCTCTACTGCATAATCTTTGGGCGGTGCTAATTCTCCAACAGTATATCTCCCCGATTCGCTATGTAGGCGTTGGACTCATCCTCTTAAGCGCGGCTGTAATATTTAAAACCAAAAATTGACGGGTAATTCATTGAGAAGCACATGCCAGTGAGATGTAAAGGGGCTAAAATCTTTCAACAATGTTCCCAACAATTTAGTCTTCTATCTTGGATAGTGAACAAGTTTGGTTGAAGTTAAAAGGATAGCTGTTCTAGGTGCTGGTTTGTTGGGTCATGGAATCGCACAAGTGGCTGCCCAAGTTGGCAAGTACGAGGTTTACCTTCGGAATGTTGAGCAGAGGTTTGTGGATAACGGCATGAACATGATTAGCAACAGCCTCCAGAAGTTCCTCAGTAAGGGACAGATAAGCGAAGCGGAGTTGAATGAAACCTTAGCTGGGATACATCCAACAACAGATCTTAAAGAGGCTGTTTCGAAAGCTGACT
>JAGTQI010000076.1 GCA_018396955.1 Candidatus Bathyarchaeota archaeon
AACGATTTCTTAAGCTCCTTCTTCAGTTTCTCCTTCCTTCTTTTTGAACAGCGAAATTTTGAAACCTGAAAACTTTGGCAAACCTAGTTTCAGTTTTTCAGACATGGGATGCCTCCTAAATTTTCACACCGCCCAGGGGCATGACTCTTAAGCCGATTTGGGGGTTGATTTCTAGGGTTATGGCGCTTTTTCTTTCGCCGCTGACACCCCAGAGCTTGACAACTCTGAGTACTTTTACATCAAGTCCTGAAATACTGGCATTTTTTAAAACGAGGTAAACGTCTGAGCTTGCCCTTAGTTTCATAATTGTGTCTTCTGAAAGAAATTCTGGGTGAAAGGTGGTGACAACGGTTCTTTCGTCGGACACCAGATTTTTCATTCTTGTAACAAAGGTAAGGAATTCTGCCCGCGGAGTGTTCACGGTTAAAACGCTTAAACTGTCAATTATTACGGCGTCGTAAAACCGCTTTTTTAATTCAAGAAAATTGGAGGTTACTTTGAGAAAGAAGGAGCTTAAGAAATCGTTCCATCTTCCCCCTTCAATATGCAGTGGGTATATGTTCAGCTGTCCAGACAAGTAGTAATCGTCCGCGTCAAGCTTCACAGACCTCATCATGGACAAATACTCTTTAACGGTTGCCTCGCTTGTTATAACGCAAACCTTTAACCCCATGTTAAGCATGGCGGATGCTATTTGTTGAACAAAAATGGTTTTTCCAGAGCCGTAATCTCCCTCAACAGATATTAGGCTTGGATGTGGAAGACCGCCGCCAAGGTCTCTGTCAAGTTCTGGGATGCCCAAACTTATAACTTTCATTGTGTTCTAACAGCCTCCCCTTTTGCAGTAACTCCGTAATGCGTAACAAAAACGACGGAAACCAAACCGTTTAGAGGGATTTCCGGAGCGCCGCTTGGAATACTTAAAAAGACTAGAGCTTCTTCTCCAGCATCAATATAGCTGTGGTTATCCGGCGTGAAAATATAGTTTGTCCCTGAAACCCTAACCTCTAAAATATCATAATTTTCGATGGGGTAAGACGTCCAAAAAGAACTGTTTCCATAGGAGAGGATTATAGTGTTCCACTTGTACCCCGACTGGCTCTTAAAGAAAACAACTCTTGACCCTATGTTTTTTATTGTTATGTTCAATGAGGTGGCATTAATGGGGTGCACTTCTAACTGTAGGGCTACGTCAATTTTCTCTCTTCCACGGTTGACATACTCGTCAGCGATGTATAATATCTCTTTCAAACCTTGGAAAATTGTTATTAAAAATGTGGATGAAAGTGCGAGCAAAACTATTAGAATGATGGATGAAGTTATCGTCACTGAAAAACCCATTCCACCACCTCAAGATGGAGGGGCTGGGAAGATGTAGCTGCTACCTATTCCCTTTGAAGGAACTATTTTGGCTTCGAAGATCGCTCCTCCCACGCCACTGGATGGATAAACCCTTATGACTGCTGTTTCCCGCGGTTCCCAAATGTTATCTCCATCCGCGTCTGATAGGTTGAACTGTCCACTTCCAGCACTTGCTGTTGCGTTATAGGTAAACAATTGGGCTTTCCCGTATTCTCCCACATAGACATCTAGGAAGGTGAAATCGGTAAGCGGTAGGTATCCAACGTTTTTAGCGTAAATGACAAAGTGGGGTGGGCTTGTGGTGCTGTTTATGGTAGCATAAACTATCTCTAACTTCAAACTAACAATTCTTTTATAATCGTTAACATTCTGCGCCAGTTCGTTTTGAACAAGGTTTCCGGTGTAAAATGCGTAAACAGAAAAAGCGCTTGCTAGGCCTACTGAAGCTATAACCATTATTATGTGGGATAAAGTTAAAGAAAAGCCCATTACACAGCCCTTTTCGCCATTTTAGCCTTTGCAGCTCTTTCCTCAGCTATGGCGATAAGCCGCTTCACATCTTCCACGCCTACCTGCACACCTGAAATCACAGAAGCCTTATACATGTTCAGCAGCAGCTTGCTCTTTGTAAGACCCTTCGACTTGGCTTTATCAGCCGCCACCGCCAGAGAATAAACCTGTTCGTTGACTCCTTCCGGCATGAAACCTAAGCGTTCATAGGATTGTGAAATCTGCTTTATATCTTCCGGAGTGAAACCCAAATCAAGGAGGGACCAAACCCAGTCTAGGTACACAGCCCCAGATGGAGGAAGCTCAGCCTTTAAGCGAGGCTCTTCCCTTATTTCTTCTTTCGGCAACGGCGCAAGATTCTCTATTGGCGGTTTTGGAATACTTTCTTCTACTTTCCTCTCTGGTTTTTCTTCGGGTTTCCCTAAAAATAGCGACTTAACTCCAGGGGGAAACCTGTCGCTGCTAAGCTTCTTCAGCTTCTTCAAGTCCTCCTCGCTTGAAATAACCCGCAAGAGGTTGAAGGGATTTTCAATTTCGCTAATTGCTGACCGAATATCAATTATGGATCTTTTAAGCTCAGCCACGGCTGTGTTCAGCTCTTCGGAAAGCTTTTCCACATTAAACCTCAGCTTTTCAATTTCTTGCTTTTCTGGTTTTTCTTCGCTTTTCTGCTCCGGCGTTTCAGAAACTTCTTTTCCGCTGTCATCAGTTTTTGCCATATCCACAAACATCCTTTAGACACTGTTGATTTACTGATGAATCTGTAATCTGCATTTAAATTATGTGAAACTAAAATCAATATTTGTAAACCATATTTGTAAAACTTGACAATTAAGAGCATGAGTGGAGCGTAACAGAGATTACGTAGTAGTTGTCCTCGAACTCCATACTTCCATTTTCATGGTCAGCAGTTCGCCAAACTAACGGCCGCTCCATAAAGACGGACATCCAGGCCTTTGTTCCACATTCTAAACTGCTCTGGAGATCGCCCTAACATCTTCAGCTGTAAGAGGATTCAGGTATCACCTCACAGTCCTATCGTCGCCTTCACATCCATCCAGAGACTTCAGGCGGTGTTGGTGCGGCTCTATGGCAGTTGCCGCGGCACTCAGCATATTAATAGCTCTCTTAACGTCAGCTTCAAATCATGCTTCGTCCAGAACTGTAGGGCCTAGAGTTAATCTACACAACAACCTTTTCACCACGTGTCCCGGGTCAGTGGAACATTTTTGAGCAACATACAAGGACTTGGTATACCCGGCACCCTCTAAGTTTAAAGGCCCCAAAGGCAGATGATGATCCATGAACCTCAACAGCAGGTATCGATGCTTGAGGCTGGAAAGCTATCGCCCAGCAGCCTCAAGCCCAGCACCTCGTATACATCTTCATCTTAACAACGCCTAATCATGTAAATTTTAAAAGGGGTATGGAAAGGGCTGCTAAATCAGTGGTATTGAAGCCTCGGGCGGGCTTCGATCCCGCGACCCACGGCTTACAAGGCCGTTGCTCTACCAGGCTGAGCTACCGAGGCGTCTGCTTATGAAGCTATTAAAGGCATATCCAGAACAAAAATAAAAATGTTAACCAACATCCTTAAACATTAATAAGCTTTCAATCATATAGAAATCCCTTCTACCGTTAGGGCGGCAAGAATTATAAGGCGTTTTACTACAATTTTTAAAATATAAAAACATGATGTACAAGTTTGAGCCTCACGCATAGTTTTGAAATAATTAAAGCTTCTTGTAAAATTCTTGTAAAACTTAAGGTTTATTAGGTTATAAATAAGCTATTTGTTGGTGGCTAAATGAAAGTTCTCGGCTTAATTGGCAGTTATAGAAAGTTAGGAAACACTGAAGTTTTAGTTAAAGAGGCTTTAATGGAAGCACAGAAACTTGGCGCACAGGTTGATGTATTACGATTAACGGATCTGAAAATTGAACCGTGCAAAGGCTGCATGGCATGTGTATTTAAGCAGGAGGAATGCAAAATTCAAGACGACTGGAACATATTTAGGAAAAAGCTGGATGAGAGCGACGCAGTAATAATTGGGGCACCCACATACCTTCTCGGACCAGCCGGAATCGTAAAAATGATTATAGACCGCAATATATCCCTTCAGACTAGGACCTTACATGTCAAATCAAAGCGAGGCGCTATAATCGGAGTAGCAGGAATTAAAGGATGGGAACCCTTCACAATGGCCCTACTAAACGTTTTCATGTTCACATGTGGAATAAAGGTAGTTGATCAAGCCATCTTTTATGCTCAAGGACCAGGCGAAATTTTGCTGGATGAAACAGCTATGGAAAGAGCTAGAAAACTTGGCAAAAATGTGCTACAAACCGCCATCAAACCCGCTGAAGATCAAACATACCTTGGAGAGCAAGGAATATGCCCAGTTTGCCATCAAAACCTCTTCTCTTTAAAAAATGGAATTTTAGAATGCGCACTATGCCAAGCCAAAGCCAAACCCGAAATCATAAACAATAAAATTAAACTC
>JAGTQI010000017.1 GCA_018396955.1 Candidatus Bathyarchaeota archaeon
CTAAAAACGGTTTGAAGGTGGCCATCTCCTTTAACGGCAATGTTGTAAACACTTTTCAGCTTAAAAGGGAGATTTCTAGAGAGTTTCCAAACTTTTCTTATGAGTGTGACGCTGACCTTATCTGCCACAAACTCATAATAGAACTTGCTAAAAGCAAGGACCTTGCCGCTGCTGTGAAAAAGTGCATGCAAGAGATTGAGGGCGCCTTTTCAGTTTCCGGAGTAACTGGAGAAGGCGAGTTTTTCGCTTTTAAGGACCCACATGGCATAAGACCACTTTGCGCTGGTCATAGCGATGATGGTAAAACGTATGCTTTTTCTTCGGAAACCGTTGGTTTGGACATAAACGGTTTATTCCGGGACTTTGAGGTTGAACCGGGAGAGTTCATAACAGTCTCTGAAAACGGATTTAAACGTGAAAGGCTTATGTGTTCTGAGCGGAAAGCTTTCTGCGCATTTGAGTTTGCCTATTTTGCTAGACCGGACTCCATTTTTAATAAGAAGTATATTTATGAGATTCGCGAGGAGTTTGGGCGTAACCTCGTGAGGGAGAACCAGGACATTGTTCGGGATGCTGACATGGTTATTTCTATGCCGGAAACTGGTGATGATGCAGCGCTGGGGGTTCATGAAGAATCTGGTTTGAGGTGGGAGAGGGCGACCCGCAGACACCGATACGTGACTGAACGCGCGTTTATACTGCTTAACAAGGAGCGCTACGCCACCATAGACAAGAAAATCAACATCCTAGCCTCAAAAGTGAATGGCAAGAAGGTTATAGTGGTGGATGACAGCATTGTTCGAGGCGACACGACGCGGATTACCGTGGAGAAGCTCCGCAGAATGGGCGCCAAAAAGGTCTACTTGTTTGTGACTTTTCCGCGGATAATTGGTCCATGCTTTTACGGGATAGATATGGCAACCTATGGGCAGTTAATAGGCGCAAAACACACATCAGAAGAGATAGCCAAAATTATAGGCGCTGACGCTGTCTGCTACCAGTCTATTGATGGACTTGTAAGGGCTACTGGCTTCGGAAGGGACGAGTTGTGCTTAGGATGTTTGACGGGTGAGTATCCGACACCCTTAGCTCAAAAGATTGCGGACGAGATGAAGAAGAAGTTTTTGGAAGGAGTTGAAGAAACTGGAAGGTTTTATGAAATTCCAGAGTTGGTTGATGGCGGTTAGCGACAAAATAGATTAGAGTCTTCTGGCATTTAGCATTTTATCAGTAGAAAGGTGGCATGTCTTGGCTGAAAGAGTCGGTATACTGGTTGTTTCTTATGGTGCTCGCGAGGTGGCAATGATTGACGCTTTCCTGCGGAGCACAAACTACAACGTTGAGGTTTATGTTGCTGATAAGCAGCGAAACCCATTTAACGCGAAAAACGCCAAAGCACACGTTGTTATACCAGATTTGAATGTTGAGGCTATATGCAAATTCGCTGAAGCCCATAAAGACCGCATAGACTTTGGCATCGTCGGTCCGGAAAAGCCCATAATTGAGGGTGTCCGCGACCTTGTTGAGAAGCGTGTTGGCATACCAATGATTTGCCCAACAAAAGAATACGCCATAGAAGCCAGCAAAGTCCAACAGCGCCTACTATTCCAAGAGGCTGTTCCAGAAGTGAATCCTCGATTCAAAATTTTCCGCCAAGAAGAATTCAAAACAGCGGAAGATGCACGCAAAACCCTTTACAAGTGGCTTGACGAGCTTGGAAACATGGCTGTTGTTAAGCCGGACAAGCCAGCGGCTGGCAAAGGCGTAGGCGTTTGGGGAGACCACTTCACCACCCGCGAGCAACTCTTTGAGCATTTTTGGGAAAACCTTAGGCATGGCGCTGTAATCGTTGAAGAGAAAATTGAGGGCGAAGAGTCCAGCTTCCAAGCATTCTGCGACGGAAAACACCTGGTTCCGCTTCCAGAAACGAGGGATTATAAGCGTGCCTTCGACGGCGATAAAGGTCCAAACACTGGCGGTATGGGCTCCTACAAGGATGCTGGTGAAATATTGCCCTTCATGACTGCAGCGGACAGAGAAAGAGAACTGAGAATTGTGAACAAAATTTTTGATAAGTGGCGAGCTTCAGAAAACAACGCCTTAAGGGGCATCCCATTCTATGTAGCGTTTATGCATACTGGCAAGGAGTCAAAAATTCTCGAGAACAACAGTCGCCCTGGCGACCCAGAAATAATTAACATTCTGCCAGTTTTAAAGGACGACTTTGTTGATGTGTGCTTCAAGATTCTTGATGGAAACTTAACCCGAGTAGAGGTTGAAAAGGCGGCGACTGTGGTAACCTATAAGGCGCCGCCGAGCTATGGCGGATACGCTGAGGCTTTTCCTGAGCTAGTGGAAAAGACAGAAATAAATAAACCCGTGGACCTAACGAAAGCCTACGAGTTGAGTAAAAAGTACGGTGAAAGAATTTGTGTTTACCCGGCTTCTATGGAGATTCGCAACGGTGAAACCTACGCCTTGAAATCAAGGGCTGTTTGTGTTGTCGGCATAAGCGAGACCATAGAGGATGCCAGAAACATCTCCTTGGAGGGGGTTAAAGCCATAAAAGGCGGAGCCCTGTGGCATAGAACAGACATAGCCTCAAAACAACACATAGAAAAGAGCATACGCCACATGGAGGCGCTCAGAAAACGCAAATGAAAAAAGTTTTCATATCAGACTGTGAAGGACCAATCTCGAAAAATGATAACGCCTTCGAGCTAACAGCCCACTACGTGCCCAAAGGCGAGCATGTTTTCACTGTCATAAGCAGGTACGACGACGTGCTTGCCGATGTCGTAAAAAAGCCCGGTTATAAGGCTGGAGACACTTTGAAGCTTATACTACCTTTTCTTAGGGCTTATGGCGTCACAGACCGCAAAATGCGGAGTTTTTCGGCTAAAACCCTTGTGTTAATCTCAAATGTAAAAGAGAGTTTAGCGCTTGTTCAAAAGGTTGCCAACGCGTTTATTGTCAGCACAAGCTACGAACATTATATTAAAGCGTTATGTCAAGCCGTAGACTTCCCATTTAGAAACGTCTACTGCACAAGAGTAAAGATCGACAAGTATTCGTTAAGCCTTAGAGAGCGGGATAGGCTTATGGAACTGGCGGCGGAAATAGCTAAAATGCCAGTAATCGAAATTCCGAAGGGTGCAAGCTCTATCAGAGACTTTCCAAAACAGCATCAGCAGGTTATAAAACGGCTTGATGAAATCTTCTGGAAAGAAGTTGCCAGAATGGAAATCGGCAAAATCTTTGAAGAGGTTAATCCGGTCGGCGGGCGCGAGAAAGCTGAGGTGGTTAAGCAGATAGCCCAAAAGTTAGGCGTGAGCTTATCAGAAGTGATTTATGTTGGCGACAGCATAACAGACACGGAAGCCTACAAAACAGTGCGCAGCGATGGCGGCTTAACAATATCCTTTAATGGAAACGAATACGCCATAAGAGAGGCTGAAATCGCTGTAATGTCTGAAAAAGCGCTCGTAACAGCACTGCTAACAATAGTCTTCTGCAAGTTCGGCAAAAAAGGCGTAATAGAGCTTGTAAACAACTGGAGCTTCAAAAAAATTAAAGAGCTGGACGTTGAAGAAGAACTAAAAAACAAGTTTCTTGAGGCTTATGGCGATAAACTCCCACGTGTCGAAGTTGTCACAGAGGCGAATATGGAGAAACTGGCAAAAGAAAGCACAGCTTTCCGCAAAACCGTTCGAGGCGAGGCAATAGGAAGATTAGGTTAGGCTGAGGATAAACTGCTTAGAACCTTTGCAGGAACTCGTTTATACACTCGTCCAATTTTTTACTTTTCACCCTCCGCCTTTTACCCATAGTCAGCATTGGGTAGCCGCCCACTGTTTCGTAGGCTTTTAGGGCTAAGGTGTCAGCTTCTCCCTCTTTGAAGTCTCGCCATGCAGTATTATGTCTAAAGCTTGATGGTTGAATCCATTCTGGAGAAAAACTATCAGCCTCGTCTGGTTTTAGGCAGACGCATACAACATCAAGTTGGCGGTGGAGACTTAAGGGGCATGTGAAGACTCTTCCAGCATCCATCCTATTCTCAACTTTTACGCCGGCCTTTAGGCTTTCAGTTATTTTTGGCAAAGCCTTGGCGTTTATATATTCTACAATGGCATAGGCAAAGTCTAACGGGTGCGCTTTGCTGGTTACTGCCTCTGATATGGCCTCCTCGTGAATGTGAATGTGACAGCCATTCCCAGACCATTTCATGTAAGCGGAATTTTTTACACCCTCGTTCTCCAAAAGGGAGAGGATTTCCTTTGCCACGGCAATAGTTTCCCGCCAGTTCTGTAGCGTACCATCAATGTCCCATGTTGGAGTGCAACGATAGGCTTTTGAAAGGTCAACATCTTCTATGCGCTCTACTGTCGGATATTTGTTCGCAGTGGCATAGAAGGTTCTTGCCGTGTTCTTCAGCCCTTTCAAAAGCATAGCAAATTCTTCTTCACTTTCGACCGCCATCGGCTTTCCGCCCAAATAACGCTTAAAAACGAGCTTCCCAGATTCGCTAACGCAGTGGGCTGCCATCCACCTTCCTTTACAGAATTCTGCTATTTCCTTTTGCACATCAGCCCTTGAATAATGTTTAATTGCTAGATTTTGGAGGTTCGACATCCCGCCTCTCCATCGCCTTTTGTATTCTCTCCATAACTTTTTTGGGGAGGGCTATGTCTTCCCTCCGCTCTTCGACAGGCCCGAGAATTACTAGTCCTTTTCCATGTTCTATGGCGATTTCGTGCATTTGGAGGTTGTGGGGTGTTTGCCTCATCTTTTCAACAAGCACGTAACGCCTTAAAACACCGTTTCTGACGAAACGCCTAAACCTTATTATGCCGTCAGCTATATGTTCAACTCCCCAACCAAAAGCCTCTGAAGTGGTTATTGCATACTGCGAAGTAGCTAAAATTGTGAAGTCCCATTTTGCAAGAACCTTCTTTACAAAATATGAATGGCGCCTCGCCATGGCCGGCTTGTCAAGCCAAAAAGCCGAAAGCGAATCAATAACTAGGCGGGCTCTTCCATAGCCTAAAGCCTTCTTCGCGTCTATAACCTTGTTCACAAGCTCCTCAACGCTTAACGTCTTAATGGTCCACTGGTCTTCAGTTCCCATCAAAGCATCAATTAATATTAATTTGCCATTTTTTATGGCTGAGGAAAAGTCGAAGCCGAACTGGCTGGCTTGGGTTATTATTGACTCACGGCTCTCCTCGGTTGTCACGTAAATGCATTTATCGCCGTCAACTATGCCTTGCGCAATAAAATGGATGCAGAGAATGGTCTTGCCAGTGCCAGGCTCGCCGGTGACAGCCACAGAAAAACCTCTGGGAATTCCGCCTGCAAGCATTTTATCGAGGGTTGGCACTCCGGTGGAAAGCCTCTCCACAGTCAAACTCTGACCCTAATTAGTTTATTCGCAAGCATTCTCTATAAATTATCCGCTTCAGCCTAAAATGGGACCCGGGTTTAAGCGAAAGTCTGAAAAGCTAAACTCGTCAAAATATAGGAATTGAGGGTATAGGCGTGGGTTTATCCCCTGTTAAACGGCTTGTTCTTGAAAATATATGGATGCTTAACAAGCCCGTAAAACCCATGGAAGTGGCTGGGGAGGTAGGACTAGGCTTTCCAACCGTCATGATGCACATAGTTGGTCTTGCAAAAATGGGTTATGTTAAGGCTGTGGAGAAGGGATATTATGCCATAACTGAGAAAGGACGGGAAGCCCTAGGCTTACCGACAATCAATGAGGGAAAAGCCCGGCAGATTTTGGAATACGTGCCGGCGGACAAAGCCTTCTACTTTTATGTGGATATAGGTAAGCCCTTAGGGGTTTATGCTGTAAGCCTAGGAGACTTCTGCGAGAAAATCCAGAAAATCGACATAGGCTCAATAGAGTTCCACTTAAATCGAGGAGACTTCGAAGCTTGGTTTGCTGGGTTAGGCGACGTGGAACTCGCCAAGAAAACGGCACTCATAAGAGAGCGGAAAATGTCTGGGGAAGAGCTGCGGAGGAAGCTCTACCAGATTGTGAAAGGTCGCTGTGAGGAGTTGGCGAAAATAAGGCAGCAGTGAAAAACAGCGCATTTGCCTTAAATTGGCGTAAACCTCTCCTTCAACTTCTCAATGATCTGCGGCAGCGTCGTATACTCCATAGACTCGACGCTTAGGCGGGCTGGCTCAAACTCGCCCATACGTCGAAGCATGGTCGCATACTTCAACGCCTCTTTTCTTGCAAGGGCGAACGCTGGGTCGGCGAAAAAGTCTGTTATCATGGGCTTGCCATCATCATCACATGCTATCGCACCATCTGCAACTTGAAAACCCAGAGCCACCATCCTTGGAGGGCCATCAAAAAGTGTGCAGCGGGCATCCTTTAAACCGACAGGCATCAACGGTCCCCAATGGCTTCCCCTCATCTAACCAGCCACCAAATAGCTGTGCATGAAAGGCGCAAGAACCTCTCCAACAGCTGGCAAACCGTGCTGTGTCCGCACAATCATCACTGGGTCATCTTTTCCTACATATTTTCCAGCAATCAGCGAAAGCTTCGTCACGCTGCCAGAAGCACATATTAAATCGTCTCTGCGGCGCCAAACCCGCGAAATTATGTAGCGCTCAACAGTGCCAATTAAGGCGATGAGCTCATACATTTCATTTGGACATTCAAGCACAACCTTCTTACCTTCTTGGGCGTCAACAACCTCAAACTTGAAACCGCCAGCCATGTTTGGATCTATTACAAGCCCAGCGGTATTCATCGGGTCGGCGAATATCCGGAAAAGTGGGAGATTAAAGCTTCCAGCAGAAGTCTTATCAGCTGCAAAAATAATTATAGGTTCAGATTTCCGCTCTTCAATCTCCATCTCAGCTACTCCTGGGCCGAGTCCGCGAACTGTTCCGCTGAAGGCGTTCTTCAGCAAGTCTTGTCCAGCACCGTAAAGCTTCAGTTCCAAGGCTTTGGTGGCAGCCTCTTGAAAGGTGTTCCATGCCAGCTCATGAATTTCGGGGTTTGACTCGCCCCGCTCATGCACCATCAAAAGCTCCAAGTCGTCTCCAACGTTGAAAACATGATAACTGTTTATCAAGCCTTCTTCCTTAGCCTTTTTCAGTTTTTTCTCCGCTATATTGAGTATGGGTTTTGGGACAACATGGTGCCCCGCGAGGGAGCCAACATCACATTTTATGAGGGAAATTGTGGTTTTTCTTGGCATAACATACCACTTTGATTCGAATTCGGTCTAGTGTTTACCCTTTAGCTTTTAAAAGATTTCCGAAAGAAATAGAGAACAGTTAACATGAAAGAGTGTGCGCGTTTATGAGCGAGTTGAGAGTAATCTCGGTGAAAATACCTGAAGAGGTCTACAAGGAACTGCTCTTACGCGTCCCAGAAGGTGAAAGAAGTAACTTCGTAAGAGACGCTATAATGGAAAAGCTTCAGAAAACGCCCAAGCCAGACAAAATTCTTGAATTGGAAAAGCGGTTGGAAAAGCTTGAGGCTGAATTCTCCCAAATAAGGAGATATCTCGCAGATTTAGAGTTGCTCACCTATGAAAGGGGCAAAACAAACCCGCACACCTTCTGCATAGACGAACTAGACCACAAAATAGTCGACTACCTAATGCATTATAAAGGTGCAACAACACCAGAAATAGCCGGATACACAAAAACAAACAGGTGGATAATCTTAAACCGCCTAAGAAAAATAGAAAAAGCCTCAAAGAAACAACTGGGCAAACCAATAATAGAATATTATCCGGGAGAAAAAGGCGGAAAGAGGAAGGCATGGTGGATAAACGAAGAACTAATAGAAATATAGCAACACAACAACAAATAATTCCGGCAAAGTGCTAACTTACCTTGAGGGGGCCCGTAGCCCAGTATGGATTAAGGCGCCGAACATGCATGTTTCGCATGCGTGTGCGCAGGCCTCCGGAGCCGGAGAACAGGGGTTCAAATCCCCTCGGGCCCGCCTTTATTAGGCGATTAGCCTCTGGGCTATTTTGGTACATTCTAATTATAAGGGCGCATTTCTCGCTGAACCAGGAGAATGGGAATCAGCATAATCGTGAAATATCCAGGAAAGTTTCCTTGCGATAGGAGAATGCATGTAGGTAGAAGGTTTATTATCCTCCCAATCATTAGGCCTACTTCCATAAGAACAAGTATGCTTGACAGTGTTCTTTACTGAAGAGTCTCCATAATGGACAAGTCATGAAAGGTGAAGGCACCAGCTAAACCAGACAAAAACTATTTCATAGAGAGCTGAAACACCTTATCTGCATCGCAAATCATCAATAACCTTTTAATGTCTCATGAATTGAAAAGTGGTGCGGCCGCCGGGATTCGAACCCGGGATCGCAGGCTTGGAAGGCCTCCACCGCTTTAAGGTGCTCTTTGCAGCGCCTGTGTCCTAACCAGACTAGACGACGGCCGCCCAACACTTTCTAAATTTTAAAACAGATAGATAAAAACCCTTTCACCTAGTATTCTGCTTGAAAACCCGCTTTTCCTGTGCTGGTTTTGGCTTGAAGTTTCCCCTTAGCTTTTGTGGGGCAGCCCTCTGTCTTTCCATGTTTTTCAGCCTAGCGTAAAGCCTTGCAATCTTTGTTTTCGAAGGCTTTTTGTGATGCAAAATCCTTGAAGGCGGCGGCGTGAACGGCTTTTTAGGCTTCTCAATTTCCCTTTTCTTTTGGGCAACTAAACTTTGAAGGTTTTTCACTTTTCGGAAGATTACATAGCCCTCCTTCGTGTTTATTTCACTTGTTTCCCATCCAGCGTCAAGCCAAGCCCGCGCATGCACACTTTTGGGCGAGTTCATCCACCAATCTTCGGAGCGGTAAGCCTCCATAGGAAGGTTATCCCCAATAATCCCTTCTATTTGGGCGAAGGAGAGTTTAACAGAGTCTGTGAAGGCTGCTCTAAACCTCAGATAGCTCTTAAGGGGTTCATATTTATCTTTAGACTTTGGAGAGACCATCCTCCTCGCACAGTTTAAACAGAGCAGTCTTGAAACGTCCCCAGTTGATACTTCTGGAACCATGCAGTCTACGCAGAAAAACTTTCCACATTTCCAACAGCGCCTAAGATAATTGTATAGGAGAACCCTTCCACAGAGGCGACACTCGTCTTTGAAAGGCATTAAACCACTTAACCGGTTGCGCAAAACAACTAAACAATACTATACATAAAGACTTTTCTAACCTTAGCAGCAGCAAGCATCGCGAAAAGGAAATTAACAGCCTGCATCGAAATATTATTTTGCAAATATTATTTGCTTAGTGGCTCCGGTAGTATAGTCCGGTCAAGTATAGCGGCCTCTCGAGCCGCGGACCCGGGTTCAAATCCCGGCCGGAGCACTTAATTTGAATTTAAAATTATCTTCAACCTTTTTTGTGCCTCTTGTTCCGTGTATTCTATTAACTCTTGCAAGCTTTGAAATTCGCATTTCACATCGTCACCTCATTTTTAAAATCGCACCCTTTCGGCAATTAAGCGCCCAAATATTTAGTCAAAAGTTCTTCTACCCTTTTTTTATCATTTGTTCTATCATTTCTGGTGTTATCAATTTTAGAAACTCTTTTTCGTTTTCTTCCATTTCAATTAAAGTTTTAATGTTTAGCGGTTTTTCTACATCTTAGGCAAAATTCTACTTCAGGAGCGTTTTCGTGCCCACATATTGGACATGCATGAGTTTTAAGTTGCTCGTGCGAAATTTTCTCGTTTTCATTCAATTTTTCATGAATCCTTAAAAGAGCTTCATCCATATCCCTTCCGAAAGATAGGCTTGACTTAAACAACATGATATTTTGTGCGTTTAAACATGCATTTCCTTCTTCAAACAAGCTATTAGACAAAAATAAGTAACGTCGACAACCAAAGTGTTAAGTAGTTTTAGCACCATGGTTTCATTAAGTCGAAGACTTCATCAGCAACTTTCCCTGCAATTACATCTTTTATTGAAGTATCGAGTATATCTATTGCTTTGTCGATCTCTTCTTTTTCTATTATAAGTGGTGGTGCTATGCGTAATACGTTGCCGTATTTACCGTAAGTTGTGATTAGAAGACCCTTTTCCCATGCCCTCCATATAATCTTTACAGCCTCTTTCCTATCTGGTTCCTTTTTTATTTTATCTTCAACTATTTCAATACCCAACATTAACCCTAAACCTCTGACATCCCCTATAATCTCATACTTCTCTTCTAGTTCTTGTAGTCTCCGCATCATGTATCTCCCTTTTTCTCGCGTTTTTTCTAGCAAATTTTCTGTCATGATAAAGTTTAATGTTGCTATTGCGGCAAGCGAAGAAAGAGCGTGAGGACTTAGAGCCATGAAAAATGTTTGTGGTGGAGCAGAGTCAAGAATCTCTTTTCTTCCCACAACTGCGGAAATAGGCATGCCACCACCTAAAGCTTTGCCCAACACTATTAAGTCTGGTTCAACGCCAAAATGTTCGACAGCCAACATTTTACCGGTCCTGCCTAAGCCTGTTTGGACTTCATCGTCGATGAAGCATATTCCATAATCTCTTGCAAGCTTGTACAATCCTCTAACAAAATTTAGCGGTGGAACAAGAACACCACCATCTCCTTGGATAGGTTCAAAAACTAACGCCGCGAATGCATTTCCAGGAAGGATTGTTTCAAAGAATTTCTCAATTTTTTCTAAGCAAAGTTCACCATATTCTTCTTCAGACATGTTATTTGGACGTCTATACGTATCTGGAAACTCGAAAAAGTGCACATTTGGATAGGCGCTCATATTATATCTAAGTTCTGGTTTAAAGGATCCGGAAACGGATATATCCATAAAAGTTGTACCGTGATAGGAGTAAGTGAAAGAGGCGATGTTTCTTTTACGCGTATAAATTAACGAAGCTTTTATAGCAGTATCCAAAGCGTCTGACCCGCTTAATCCAAAGGCTACTTTTTTCGC
The DNA here is from genome assembly GCA_018396955.1 of Candidatus Bathyarchaeota archaeon. GTDB lineage: Archaea > Thermoproteota > Bathyarchaeia > Bathyarchaeales > Bathycorpusculaceae > JAGTQI01. The sequence continues at coordinate 10,951 of JAGTQI010000017.1, forward strand.
AAAATTTCCCGGCATTAGATTGACCAGAATTTCTGCTAATCTTATTGCAGGTTCATGATAAATGTAGAAGCAATGATGTAGATATTTATCTAAATTCTCTGCTATAACATTAATGACTTGCTGGTTACTATGTCCAACATTGAAAGTGGCGGCGCTTGAAAGAAAATCAATGTATTCTTTTCCATTTGTGTCCCAAATCTTCACGCCCTTTGCCCTGGAGATAACCATAGGAAAATACTTAAAGGCATGTCCGTCGCTGACGTAACGTTTGTATTTTTCAATAAGTTCAGTAGTTTTAACGTCCCATTGGCTCATTTTTCATTTCATCTCATAATTGAAATAGCTATTAAACTTTTTAAATTTTAAAACCTTTTTAACATGATTAATTGCTTCGGCAACAATACCTTCAAAGATTTTCTTTCCATTTTCTGAAGAAGCCTTTGTTGGTTCACCCCAAACTCCACTTTTAGATATTTCGTTTAACGGCGCATAGTCTAAGTAATCCCTACTGACATTTGGCACCTCATCTTCCAAGAATTCTTTCCTTATAAGACGTGGTTTTAGATAGAGAATCAAAGATGTTTCAATATTGCCAGCATGAATTTCTTTTGCATCTCTCGAACCAAAATACATGTTTGCGAGATCCACGAGGATCGTTAATAGATTCGCGTGATAGTTTATCTCTCTAACAACGTTTCGTAACAAAAAATTGGCACCATGACCGTTTACTATTATAAAAACTTTGAAGTCGTGTTTCTTTAACGAAACGGCTACATCCTTGATAGTGCGGTATAAAGTCAATGGAGATAACCATACTGTTGATTTAAAATTTTGATGTTCCATAGATATGCTGTAGTTTAGTGGTGGTAATAGTAAAGCATTAAAATGCTCTGCAATTTTCTTGGCGACCTCAACAGCTATTATAGTGTCAGTCGATACCGGCAGATGTTTACTATGTTGTTCTAAAGAACCTATGGGCAAAATAGCCATTTTAGGATCAGACTTCTCAATTTCCTCATTTGTATTCTCGAAAGATAACATAAGGATCACAAATCATTCTTAGAAATTTTAAATAAAAAGGTAACTCTGAATAGAGTTAGCCTACGTAGATTTTCTTCAAATCTGCCACGATGTTACCTATTGGTCCTTTGAAAACGACTTTACCAAATTCTAGTACTACAGCAAGTTCTGATTTATCCAATACTTTGGTCAACTGTTGTTCTGATATAAGGATTGTTAGACCTTTTTGTTTATTCAAACGCGATATGGCTTCATATACCTCTTCTACTACTAATGGAGCAAGACCTTGGGAGGGTTCATCTAACATTAACATTATCGGGTTAGACATAAGAGCCCTTGCAATTGTTAGCATTTGCTGTTCTCCGCCACTTAACGTTTCAGCACGCTGCTTTAACCTCTCTTTAAGTCGAGGAAATATTTGATAAACTAAACTCAAGTTCTCTTCTTTTGATTTCTCGCCTCTTTTGGTGGCCCGTGCCGCTACCTCTAAATTTTCTTGAACCGACAATTCAGGGAAGAGTTGTCTACCTTCGGGAACCAGAGCTAATCCCATTTCAACACGCTCTCTAACGCTTTTATTAGTTATGTCCTCACCATTAAATATTATTTGACCTTTGGTGCACTTTAAAATACCCATTATGGTATTTAATAAAGTAGACTTACCTGCTCCATTTGGCCCAAACAGTTTAACTATTTGTCCCTTGTCAATCTCTAGACTCACGTCCCAGCAGATATTAATATCTTGGTACCCTGAGCATACTCCCCTGACTTCTAGTAGGAATTTTATCCCTCCTCAATCTTTTTCCCAAGATAAACTTCGATAACTGTTGGATCATTTACAACGTCCTTTGGTTTTCCATCGGCAATTTTTCTTCCCGCATTAATAACCACCACTCTATCTGCAACGCTCATTACTGCTTTAACTACATGTTCGATTATAAGAAAGGATATGTTACTTTCTTCTCTTAACTTTTTTATCAATTCCAATATTATTGAAGTTTCCTGAGCAGATAGTCCAGCTACAACCTCGTCTAAAAGTAACACTCTTGGATGCAAGGCTAAAGCCCTAGCAAGTTCGAGTTTTCTTTGGTCAGGTGTAGTTAAATCATGGCATAAAACATCTTTTTTCTGTTCTAAACCAACCTTTTTAAGAATTCCCATGGCTTCATCTTTCGCTTTCCACAAATTCTTTTCATAGATGAGAGCCCCTAGAACTACGTTGCCTAAGACTGTCAACTCTTTAAAGGGTCTCATCACCTGAAATGTTCTGACTATTCCCTTAGAAATTATTTCGTGCGGCTTCTTCCCTGTTATATCTTCACCCAAATATTTTACGCTTCCCTTTTCAGGTTTAAGGAAACCTGTTATAATATTTACCACAGTTGTTTTGCCTGAACCATTAGGTCCTATTAACCCCAATATTTCATTTTCCCGTAATTCAAAACTTAAATCATCAACAGCCTTTAAACCCCCGAATATTTTAGTCACATTTTCTATTTCAAGCATGTTAGACTTATTCACTGTGTTCACCTGACTCTTTCCTTATCCTTAAATAGGCGAGAGGCTATCCCCCCAGGGATATATCTTCCTATTATTATCAATACGAGCCCATAGAAAAGTAACGGAAATCCGATGAATCTGCCACCTAACGTTGTACGTGTTATTTCCAGCAAGGGGATTGCAAAAAATGCTCCCAGACTTGGTCCGATCCAGCTTGTTGCACCACCGATGAGTGAAGTTGTGGCAATCTGGAAAGATAATGCCAGCCCGAAGACACTTTCTGGTGTTATATACATATAGTAAATTGTGTAAAAGAAACCTCCGATGGAAGTTAAAAGGGCAGATAAAAGCGATGACACGATTTTAGTTTTAAAAACATTTATTCCACAAGCCTCTGCTGCTGTTTCGTCATTCCTAATCGCAAATAAATAATATCCAAATTTGCTGCTTTGGATTTTTCTCGCTAAAAGTACAATCATTAGCCACATAAGCATTATGATGTAGTAATATGGAATTTTACTTCGGAATTGAAGATATAAAGGATCGTTTTTAAAAGGTAAAGGTAGCCCAAGTTCTCCCCCTGTTATATCTCTTAGCCCTATGAATAAGTATGTAAAAAATTCTGCAATTGCCAAGGTTGAAAATGTGTAATACGGTCCCCTTAGTCCGAATTTAAATGATGGAACGCCAATGATAAGAGATGCAGCTGAAGCACTTGCTATGCTTGCCAGCAGACCTATTAATGGATTTAGATTGAAGTAGTAATAAAGTAGGGCTGTAGAATAAGCCCCTAAACCAACAAAAGTTGAATGCCCAAGTGATACTTGACGCGAATATCCAGAAACAATAGACCAAGATGTGCACAAATAGGCAAAAAGCATACTAATTATTAACACGTGTAGAATGTACGGCTGTTGTATAAATAGTGGTAACACTGTTAGGAATATTATTAAAGCTAATAAGACTTGGTACGCGAACCGTGTTTTTATTATTTTGATTAATTGTGAAATGAACGTTTATTTTCACCTCGATCGTGTTCCAAGTAATCCTTGAGGTCGTAATAGCAAGATTATGAAATAAATTATGAGGGACGTTGCTATTGCGAACTCGCTAGAATATAACGTTCCAACAGCGGATTCTACGATTCCTATTAAGAGGCTGCCGACGATTGCTCCATTAAAACTTCCAAGCCCCCCAAGTGTGATTATTATAAATCCTATTATCCCGAGTCTAGCGCCAACATATGGATAACAGAAGTAAATTGGAAGTAAAATACATCCTCCGACACCCGCAAGGGCTATGCCTATCCCCATGCTTATCGCTCTTACTTTTTTAGTGTCAACGCCCACTATTTCTGCGGCAAAGGGATTTTGAGATGAAGCCCTAATAAACAATCCTATCTTCGTTTTTGTAAGAAAAATAAATACAAGAAGACTCGTAAGAATAGCTATTGTTAATACGATAAGCCTTCCCTGGGGAATATAGATGTTCCAAATCACAATTGGAATGGAAGCTTCTGGAATGTTAACTGTTCTATAATCAGCCGTCCACATGATTAAAGCGAAATTTTGTAAAATGTATATTATTCCCACAAACGTCATTATTTGGGTTTCATATGGTTTTCTAAGAATTGGATAAACTACATAATTAAACAGCGCTAACCCAGCCAAGTATAGAATTATCAAAACTATTGGGATTCCATAGAATGGGTTTATTCCAAGTGAAACAAAAATCCAATATGCAATATACATTCCTATCATAAGAAATTCGCCTTGGGCATAATTAACAACTTTCATAACGCCATAAATTAGGTTTAAACCTATAGAGATTGTCATGTATATGCCGCCTAGAAGCAGACCGTTAATTATCAGCTGCAAAATAGTGGGCATATCCATTTTTTAGACCCTTTTATTCATTTCAATGGCGTCTTGGGGGCAGACTGAAAGACATAATCCACAATTATCACATTTTCTCATATTTATTCTAGCTTTTTTAAATGAGTTTAACTGTATTGCGTTGTAAGGACAAACCCTGACGCATATTCCGCATCCTATACATTTCTGTGTAATCGAAAAACTGTAAATCCTTTGCCTGTTTAAGTTTTCAGTTTTAACAATGCCCTTTTTAATGATGTAACCTTTAAAATCGCCTAGTTTTGTAAAACCATGTCTAATCATCCAATTTTTAAGTTCTGAAATCATTTTAGAAATTGTTTCGCGGCCCATAAGCATGATAGTGGTGCAACATTGAACAGCTTCGGCTCCTACAAGCAAAAACTTTGCTATGTCCTCACCGGATGCTATTCCACCTGAACCTATTACTGGGACATCCAAGTTTTCATTAACGATATGAGCCGTCCATGCGAGACTTATGGGAAGCTGCCATGGGCCTCCGTATCCGCCAAATCCACCCCAAGAAACTATTTTTAAAGCTTCTGCATCGACAACCAGCCCTTGAAATCTCGCGGTGGAGACAAGAGCGTCCACTCCGGCGGAAGCCATAATTTTTGCCAGTTCTAATGGGTTTGCGCCATGTGGTGTTAATTTTCCTATTACTGGGACGCTCGAGTTTTCTTTCACGATTTTTACTATGTTTTTTACTACTTCTGGACTGCTTGTTGCAGCTCTTCCCATAAGGCCGTCTTTATCTATATGAGGACAAGAAAGGTTCAGTTCTATGGCATCAGCGCCAGCTGATGCCATCATGTCAGTCAGCTTTTCCCATTCCTCATAACTTCTACCAGCAATGCTTGCAATCAATGCACCATTTAGACGCTGTTTTTTCATTTTCTTTTTTATATTACTTAAAAAGATCGTCCATTTTTCTGGTTTATATTCAGACATCAAGTCTATAGAGTAGAATGAATAAAACTTACCTGCAAAAGCATCTTTTTTATTAAGCACATGCATCCGTGGTTTTGGTTGTAGCTGTTGCATAGTATCGTATGTTATTGTCTTTGTAACAACGCCTCCAGCACCGCTTTCAAAACATTTCATTATAGCATTGGGATTTAATGTTGGAGGGCCAGATGCCACAATTAATGGATTTGGGCATGAGATGCCATTTATATTAACTGTGAGGTCTACTTCCGCCATTTTTATCAACTATGTCACAGCATCTTAAGATCCTTCAAAACATCGCGAAGTTTTTCACGTTCCTCCTTGGATATAGGCGTCAAAGGCGGTCTAACATATGTTGTTTTAATGATGCCCATCATAGCAAGAGCTTCTTTCAATCTGGCCCTATAATTTCTAACAGGATGGGCAAATATCACATTTTCTAGGGGCAAAAGTTTTTCCCAAATCTCTCGTGCTTCATGGTATTTTCCTTTGCCTATTAGCTCAAACATTTCTGTTTGCTCTTCAACAGCGATAGTGCCGAAACCCAATAGACCGCCCTCAGCTCCTAGAATCAGCGATTCATATATGAAGTTATCATTACCGGTCAGAAGTGTTATTTTTCTAGGGAGGCTTTTTAATGTTCTTGCAATTTCAATGAATTTCCTCGCGTCAAAGGACGCTTCTTTAAGCGCTACAACATTTTTAATTTTAGAAAGCTTTTGAAGCGTCTCCGGCGTGTATTCTACACCTCCTAATGCTGGTTGTAGGTTAAATAGCACCAAAGGAATATCGACTTTTTCCGATATCGCATTATGGTATTCGTAAATAATCTCTTCTGATGGATATCCAATGAAAGCTGGATGAGGAAAAACTAGCAAACCATCAGCTCCCGCATCTTTGGTTTCTTTTGCAGAATTTATCGCTTCTTGCGTGTTTCTCGCGTGTAAACCAGCGATCACTGGAACTTTTCCCTTGACAATTTCAGATACTACATTAACTATTCTGATTTTTTCTTCATTAAAGAGATGTGGACCTTCCCCTGTGTCAACGTTTACCGCCAGCCCGCCTATTTTAAAAGTTAATAGCCATTTGATGTATTCTTCGAGTTGTCCGTAATCTACTTCAAAATTTTTGTTCATTGGGGTTAAAGTTGCTGGAATTAGACCGAATGCACGGTTTGGTATTTCTACCATCTAAATCAACACCTTGCTCTTATAGAAAACTTTAATTGTATAAGCTAAAATATTTAAAATATTCCCAGAAACTTGGAAGGGAAGAACATGAATAAGGCTTTAACAAAAGTTCAAGCCGTACTGATTGCAGTCGTAATAGTGATTGCTGCGGTGGCAGCAGTTGGATACTACCTGTTAATTCCAAAGCAAGCCGAAAAGAAAACGGTTAAAATAGGAATTTTGTTTCCACTAACTGGTGCGATGGCTCCATTTGGCCAAGATTGTTTAAAGGGTGTGGAAACAGCCATAGAAATGTTTACTAATCAGAATATTCTTCCAAATGTTGAAATAGTTTCAGTAGTAGGTGATTCACAAAGCAGCCCTACAATTGCTGCTTCAGAGGCAGAGAGACTTATAACAGTTGAAGGGGTCGACATTATCATAGGCTCTTATGCTGGTCCCCTAGCTATGTCAATAGCTACCGTCGCCGAGCGTTATAGCACCCCAATGTTTGAAGTAATTGCTGCACCAAACGAACTCTGTACGAGGGGCTATACATGGGTTTTCAGATTCGGCCCAGCTGGTTTGTACTATGGATACGCGGCCGTCGATTTTTTAGTGAATTTTACACAAAGAATGAATTGGAATATAAATGAATTAAATATAGCGGTTGTTCATGAAGATGGTTCTTATGGGACTAGCTGCGCGGACGGAGATGTTGAAAGATTAAACTATTACAATCTTTCTGGTATTATTAAAACAAGAGAAAGATATTCCTCTGCATCCACGGATCTTTCAGCTCTAATAACAAGACTAAAGACAATGAATATTGACGTAGTTCTTATAACCTCTTATGCAGCCGATGCACAGCTATTTATACGGCAATCAAATGAACTTGGATTTAGACCGAGAATGATAATTGGTCATAGCGCTGGCTACGAATTACCGGCAACAGCTGCCGCTGTTGGATCTCTAATTAACGGTATATTTGTAGTTGGTTTTCCATTGTATGGCATGAATTTACAAGGACTGCAAACTGAAGTGAAGAATGATGTGAGGGAATTCACTAATTATTATCAAAGCAAATATGGCGGTTTGCCAGCCAGCTGGGGTGCTAAGGCTTTCAGTGCAACTTATCATGTTTTGCTGAAGGTGGTTCTAAAAACAGCCCTAGAAAAATATGGAGATATAACTAAAGAAAATATTCGAAAAGCTTTCCTTGATGTTGACATTCCCGATGGTGGAACATTTGTAGGCTTTGGTGTTAAATTCTATCCACCTCAAAACCCCAAAGCGGGTGACAATATGAGAGCAACATATCATCCAGTATGCGAATGGTTTAATCCGACATCATCTGGCTTAATAGCAGTATATCCACCAGCATTAGCGCTGCAAGACCCTATATACATTCCACGACCGTAACTCTCTTTTTTATTTACATTTTTCTTTGAGTTTTGTTCTGTTTTGGCGTCTTTTTGGGCTGTTTCTAGTAGTGTTATGAGAATGTGGGCCAGTGCCTTTGGTCCTTCCCATGTTTGTGGTAGTTTGGTTTTGATCTATTCCATGTTTTCGAGTGTTTCTGTGTTTAGGCCTAGTTTTTCCGCCGTTTCAACTAGGGCTTTACACTCGCCGGTTTTCTCAAAAGTCTTGTAAGTTGTAGGGCTTCCTCTATGAGCCCAACATGTTCGTGCCTTAAAGCCTCATAGCTAAGGGCATTATTAAGAAGTTGCTCTGTGCCTTTAAGCTCTCCTTGTACGACCAAAAACAACCTTTAGGCTTTCGTAAAACTGGTAGTTTAGATAACAAATTCTATTGAAAAACGGCGAGGCCCAACTCTTCCTTCATGTTAAATATTGTTCTGTTAACACCTCCTAACAGAACACGTCAAAACCGTATCTTGGTAAAAATTCTTCAAAAAGTTTTAGAAGGGCCAAATTAAAGGTGGTTCTATGGATATTTTGCCTCGGGGCTAACGGTTTGTTCCATTAAATTTTTCAGTTGATAACGCAGTTATCGTCCGAAGAATTTCTTTCGGCTTTGAAGCTTGGAACCTGCCAGGTAAACGCTCGGGGCTTTGCAGAGTTCAGTGAGTTTCTGGGTGTTCAGGGGGCTGGATGTAGCAAGTTCCTTAGGCTTTTGGAGGGGGACTTGCATAGGCCTAGGCTATAGAAAACTCAAGTGGCACGTAGAACTTAAAACACGTTTATCGCCAACCTTCAAAGTGAAGTTTTGCCCAAAAGTCAGTAAACACACTTTAGGGCTGTTCAGTCGATTGCTACTATGATATACCCTTAAGCATGCGCTACGTAGGTCGCCCTCCAGTGAAAGCCATCCACAAGAAACATCCATGGACCATTGAAGAAATTGCTCAATTTTACGTCCCAAATGGACAACATTCTATAAACTGCAAATTTTCGCCCCTGACGGTTAAATTGGTTTGTAAGCCCAGCTTGTTAATGGCATGCCTTACTATGGCTTCAGCCAATCCCGTTTGAAACCTTGAGGGGGCGATTAGGGCGAAGGCTACAATTTTCCTGGCTAAGTTTCCCGTATAAGCGGCTATTTCATGGTTTCCGCGCAAACCAAGCCTATATGAAACGTGTGAGATTCTGGAAAGAATGCGCCTGAGCTGTGGCGATCCTCAATTGAGCCATAACCTTTATTCTGCGGGCCCTAAGGCTAAATCCTCTCCTTTAGGAAGCATAGGCTGTTACTTGGCTGTAAGTGTCCCTCAAAATGGTTGTCCGTCGCTTCTCCATCCTCATCTGGAAAGGGAATGATTTGGCTAACGTTTTCATAGCCCCACAGACACGCCCACACTTTTCACAAAACAACTTCCCCATCAACATTACGCAGCTTACCTCCATAATCAAAACATGAGTTCAATAATAAAGCTAACTCTTCCAAAAATCTCAGGAAGCCTGCTGCACAAAAAGCCCAAGCTTATAAAAGCTTCCAACAAACTGCCCCAAAGGAAAAATACACCAATTTTAAACCAGAAACAGAAAAAGAAGGGAATTTTCGGGAGATATCTCCATCCACTACTGTTACTGGTTCAAATCCCGGCTGTAGCTCCACAACAAAACATTTATAAAAACATCAACAAAGGATCCGACATTAATGAGTGCCTTTTTTAGAGAACTGTTATATAGGCTGCAAAATCCGACAGATTTAAATAACACTTCGACAGAAATACTTTTAGGAGTGTTACATAGATGTCGGAAAAAAATTTTAAGAAGCCTGAAACTCGTGAGGAACTCGTCAGAATTTTGACGGATGCCGCTAAGAAGGAGGTGGAGGCTCGTAGTCTTTTGTCGGGTAAGCCTGCGAAACCTACCGTTTCCGGAACTGCTAAGATTTTGGGGATTCATAGGGATACCCTTTATTCTTGGCTTAGAGAGTTTAATGTCGATTTTGATGAAGTTGTTGCCTGTGTTTCTGCTGTTGAGGTGTCGGGTGTTCGGCAACCTCCTAAGGGTTACACTTATCTTATAGGGGAGGCTTTTGTCGGAGAAGGGAACGAAGCTGCCCATATAGACCTTTTAATAGGCGATAAGGATGGGCCCGTTGGCGAGGCTTTTGCGAATGGTTTGGCCCATCTTTCTATGGGGCATACACCACTTTTGGCGGTTATCAGGCCTAATCTTCCACCTAAGCCCCATACTTTGCTGGTGCCTAAGGTGACGGTGAAGAATCTTGAGGATGCCAACAAGGTTTTTGGGCCGGCTCAGGCGGCTGTTGCTAAGGCTATTGCTGATGCTGTTGAGGAGGGAATAATTCCAAAGGATAAGGTTGACGATTGGGTTGTGGTTTGCAGCGTTTTTGTTCATCCGAAGGCTAGCGACCACCGTAAAATATACCATTACAATTATAGTGCGACAAAATTGGCTTTGAAAAGGGCTATGGCGAGGTATCCCTCGATTGAAAAGGTCTTCTACGACAAGGATAGGGCTAAGCATCCAATGTTGGGTTATAGGGTGCCACGCCTATGGAGACCGCCTTACCTGCAGATTTCTCTTGATATACCTGACCTAGAACGAACTAAGAAAATTATCATGCAGATTCCGAGAAGCGACAGAATAATTTTAGAGGCTGGCACGCCTCTCATAAAGCGTTATGGCACTAAAGTGATAAGCGAGCTTAGAGAGGTTGCCAAGGACATATTCTTTATGGCTGATTTAAAAACTCTCGACGTTGGAAAGGTGGAAGTGGACATCGCATTTGAGGAAACTGCTGACGGTGTCATAGCCGCTGGTTTGGCACCCACCGAAACCCTCGACGCCTTCATTTATGAGGCGAAAAGGCTTGGGATTTATGCGGCTGTTGACATGCTAAACGTTGAAGACCCTATTAGAAAGCTGAAAACCCTCAGAGACTTTCCGGACGTTATTATTATTCATAGGGGTATAGACGAGGAAACTGGTAAAACCATAGGATTGGAGCTTATCCAAGAGCTTAGGCAAGCGTTTAGGGATAAAAAATTCCTTATTGCTGTAGCAGGCGGGATCATTCCAGAAACAGCAAGGGAGGCTTTGGAGAAGGGCGCCGATATAGTTGTTGTTGGACGATATGTTACACAATCGAAAGATATTGAGAGGTCTGTTAGGGAGTTCCTAGAGTTAACACCAGAAATGCGAGAAGACATAGACGTCTACAGAGTCCACGTAGAATAGGTTAGGGACT
>JAGTQI010000018.1 GCA_018396955.1 Candidatus Bathyarchaeota archaeon
TACCGATGGCGGGTATGCAGCCTCCATTAGGAAGCGTAAGCTTGAGTAGAGCCTCTTAAGCTCTGTTAAGCCAGACTCCGTCATTTTTATCAGGGAGCCTTCGGGCGTCATTGTCCTCTTAATCCAGCCCTTACGTTCTAATTCTATTAAGTGGCGGGATGCCGACTGCTGGGAAACGCCGAGCTTTCGCGCTAGATATTCCGTTGAGATTTTGGCGGTTCTTCGGTGAGCTCCCAGCTCCGCCAATTTTAAAAGCGTGAATATGTGGCGCCAAGCCTTTTCACCGCTCATTTCGAATAATCCTTCTGTTTTGTTTCAATTTAGAAGTGACATAATTCATATTTAAGGAACACGAAAATTCAGCTAAAATGGTCTAGGCTTGGCTACACTTTACCTTTGCCTTAACAAATAAGCTAGCAAATCATAAAACGTGCACTGAAACCCACACGGGGTTGGAGGCTGTGCTGACTATGAAGGGTATGGCGTAGGTTCATCGCCGCAATCTGTTATAGGGAGGTTGCTTGACGAATTAGCCGGCACCTAACTTCCGTCCAGCCCATAATAGACTGTTGCGGCTTTGCCATACTTGGCATATTAAAAATTGACGACTTTCCAGAATTGCTTAATGTAGTAGCCTTCCAGCGTTATTGTCGTTAGGTTTATGGCGTAAAACGTTAACAACAGTCGCTGGTAACACTGAGACCACTATAATAATCAACGTAGTCGCCTCTGTGCTTAGCATTCTTTATTTTTAACGTTTTCATTTTCTTCTCCGCTCCGTGCTGAAAAATCAGCCTTGTTTAAATATGGTTTGTGCGTAGAACAAAGGCTACACATAACAGTATAACAGTTCAACAAGCGCAGCTTAACCTAAAGTTTAAACATGTTTAAACAAAATATACGAAATCTTTATTTAAAAACAAGTTTTAGCCACTCAGTAGGCGGTAAACTTGAAGCCTTTGGAGATAGCTGAAAGCGCTGTTTGCGGGGCATTATACGCTGTGACAGGCTACATCATTTACCTATTCCTTCCAATAGTTACGCCAGGTATAGGCATTGTGAGGTTTTGGCCGAATGTTGTTGTGCCGGCGGTTTTCGCCGTGCTCTTTGGACCGCTTGTTGGGGGACTGGGCGCAGCCATAGGAATATTCATAAGTGATATGCTAATCCACGGAGACCCTTTACTGAGTTTAAGCGCAGGAGTTACAGCCAACTTTTTGGGCTTCTATCTGCTTGGCTATATAAGTAGGAAAAACATAGACTGGGAAAAGCTTATAGCTGTTTCAGGTGCTGGATGCCTAATAATCTCCTTCGGCTCACTCACAACTGTTTCGTATATCGACAACTTACCACAAGAATTTGTTAATGCTTTAAACCTTTTCACTGCGATAATGACCGCATCCTTCATAATCGCCATAGCTATCGGATATTTTTTGCCCAATTGGCGAAACTACGAGTTAGGTTCAATAATTGGCCTTGCTGTAGGAAGCACAATCATAGGCTTAGTTGTTTGGGCATATAGCCAAATATTTTTCCTTCCAGCGGCTGTTGGCGGTGGTTTCAAGCTACCGTTTTACACCGCTATGATTTGGCTTATATGGACGTTCGCCACAGAGATTCCCTTCTTAATACTGCTTGGACCACCATTACTGAAGGCTTGCCAACACGCCTTCCCCTCATTAGCCCCTCAAAAAACAGAGAGTAAGTAGATTGAAGACAGTGAAAGCTTTCAGTCCAGCTGGAATTTCGAGTTTTTTTGAAATATGTGATGCAATGCCGGATGGAACCCCAATAACAGAACTTGAAAAAGTCGGCGCTAGAGGCGGTGGTTTTGGAATCAAGAAGGGCGTGACAACAGAAGTAAGCGTTTCAGAGGCTGAGCAAAACAATGTAAAAATTTTCATTAATGGGCAGGATGCCCCGGAAGCCGAGACCACGCGGACTGTTGTGCAGATGTTTTTGGAAAGGGCTGATGGCTGTTATCGCGTCGAGGTTAGGCACTGGGTTGATGTTCCCATAGGGGCTGGTTTTGGCACGAGTGCTGGCGGAGCTTTAACCGTCGCTTTAGCTTTGTCTAGGGTTTTAGGCTTAAAACTAACCATGAACCAGCTTGGCAGGATAGCCCACATAGCAGAAATCAAGTGTAAAACTGGTCTTGGCACAGTTGCTCCACTAACGGTTGGCGGAGGCTGCGTAGTCACAGTTGAGCCCGGCGCGCCCGGAACAGCCATAATTGACCGCATCCCAATATCTGAAGACTATGTGGTTGTTGCCGGAGTTTTTGGTCCAACATTAACAAGGGAAGTTTTATCTTCGCCTGAAAGGCGTCTATCTGTCAACAAATGGGGTAGGCTTACCCTAGAAAAGATTTTGGCTGAGCCATCCCTCGAAAATTTTTTGGCTTGCTGCCGCGATTTCGCTGAGAAAACCGGCTTCGTCACAGAGCGGGTTCGCAAATTGTTTAGGGCCGCCGACGAGGCTGGCGCTATTGGCGCGGCTCAAAACATGGTTGGGGAGGCTGTCCACGCATTAACAACATCAGAAAACGCCGAGAAGGTGGCTCAAGTTTTTAAGAAGGTTCTCCCAGAAGAGAAGATTCTCGTGGCGAATGTTGAACTTTACGGGGCGAGACTGCTGGGATAGGGTTGGCGGCTAAAAGGTTTAAGGTTGTGGCTGTTGGCGGAACCTTCGATGAACTCCACAAGGGACACAAGGCGCTATTGTTGAAGGCTTTTGAGGTGGGCGAACAAGTCCTAATAGGCTTATGCACGGACGAATTTGTGGAAAAAATGAATAAGCCTCACATAGTGGCATCCTACGATGAACGCTTAAAAGAGCTAAAGGCTTTCTTGCAGGAGTATGGATTAATGGAAAGGGCGAAAATAATCCCATTAAAAGACGTTTATGGCGTCACGCTACAAAAAGGATGCCTAGAAGCCCTAGTAGTCAGCAGAGAAACAGAACCAACAGCCAAGAAAATAAACGAGGAGAGAGCCAAACTTGGGCTTGACCCCCTAAACATAATTGTAATAGACATGGTTCCCTCAGAGAATCATACACCAATTTCTACGACGCGAATCCGAAGAGGCGAAATAGACAGAGAAGGGCGTCTAATAAAAAAGGGCTGACATAATTTAAAAATACAAAATTCAATGAAAACCTTTTCAGCTGGAAAATTAGCAGGAAAAGGCTTCTGCAGTTTAACTTTTTATTAGATGATGCCTTTCACAAAGGAGATTACGATATTTAGGGAGTCGCAGAAGTATATGTAAAAGGTTCGCCCATCAATGGCCACAACAATTGTTCCGTTACCCCAAAATTCTTCTAAAAGACCATCAACCTAATGCTAAAACGGGTCGCCATACTCGAAAACAATGGAAAATTATTTATCTACCATAATGAGAAAACCATGGTTATCGAGGACGTTTGGAGGAAAATAAATGGCTAAATGTCCAAAATGCGGAACTGTTGTGAATACACCTAAGAAAAAGTGGACAATGGCTGGACGCCCCGACAAGTCAGGTAAAAGAATGCAATTGGAAATAGGACTATTCGACTGTCCAAAATGCAAGAAGGCTTTCCGAGAAGTCCTAAGCAAGAAGAAGGTTTAAACCTTAAAGGCGAGGCTAAAACTGGCGACCAGCCATGCCGAAGACAAAACAAAACATCTGTCCAGAATGCGGAACAGAGGTCAAAGATCCATATAAAACATGGGAGCTTATTGCCCCCTTCCCAGATAAAAAAATGAGAATAACCATGACCATCTTCGGCATGTACGAATGTCCAAAATGCGGAAAAAAGTTTAAAGGAATAGTTAGTAAAGCCAAACTAGGCGCCGAAGGAATAGAAATATAAAGCTTAACAAGCTCCACAAGCTCCCTCTTTTTTATTCTTGCTATTTTAGGCGTTAAGTTTTAAAATGTGGAAAGCTAATTCAACAAGAAAACCCTAAACAAATCTGGGAAGGAAAAGCTTGGCAGTGCAAAAGCTGAAAAACCTCTGGAAAAACGAATACTTACAAACAGCAGTAACAGTCGCCCTAATTCTCATAATAGTCTTTGGCTTATACTTCGGCACACGAGCACTCCTAGGCGGCGTGGAATATCCACTCCTGGCGGTATCATCGGAAAGCATGTTCCCGACCCTAAACATAGGAGACCTTATAATAGTGCAAAAAATAGACCCAGCCCAAATATACGCCGACCCCATAAACGGAGATATCCTCGTTTATAAACGTGAAGAAGACCTTATAGTCCACAGAGCTATAAGCGCAACATACAAAGGCAGCGGCGTATGGCAGATTACTACACGTGGAGATAGATATCCAACAGGTCCCGGTGAAACATGGCCTTCAACACAGCTGGTTGGCAAGGTAATAGCGCGAATTCCAGCCATTGGCAACATACCCTTATTCCTCCATTCGGAAAAAAACGTTTATATTTTATTCATAGCCCTAATAATAATTCTCATAATCCTAATGTTGCCCTTCAGCTCAAAAAGTGAGGAAAAGCTATCTAAAAAAGAGGAAAAAACGACAAACGAGCAAAAACATTTTTCAAAAATTAGCCGCAAATTAATTTTCTACATAATTTTAAACGTCATACTCGTCGGACTTATAATCTTCAGCTTGTGGGGCTCTTTAACTTTTTGGCAACCCGGTGCAGGGACTCGTAAACCACCTGAAGGGAGACTTGTAACCGTATATGGCATGTTCCCTGACGTGGATTTTCATGAAAACTTCCAGTTTGTAGGCGAAGCCTACCTATCCCTAGGCTTTTTAACGTATCAAATCAACTATGAGGTAAGCGGCGGGATACGCCAAGGACTACCAACCTTCTCGTGGTTCCAATTCTTCCTAATAATCTTAATAATTTATAACCTTTTGAAGCTCTACAATTTTTTAAAATGGAAAGAGAAAAAGCGTTCTGGAAGTGAAGTGAATGTTTAGGGAAACTGTAAAAGTACAGCCTAAATGTGTTGAATGCGGCACCAGTCTGGAATTGTATGAAATTGATTATGAAAAGAGTAGGCGGATTATGCAGTGTCCTCAGTGCGGCTTATATCATTTTTATAGGAAGGACCTTTTTGGCAGATGGAAACTTGTGAAGGTTGGACGTGTTTCAGACTTATGGCGATAATAATAAGATGCAATTTGGTCTTCACCACAAAGTGCGCTTAATCATGCATGCATATATTTGTTCACTTCTTCGGTATATTGGAAGCTTAACCTTCTCTAGGCCATCCAGTATTGAATCGGCAACATTTCCGTCGAAGGAAAATTTAGCCTTAACAATCCTATCTTTGTTGTGCGCTGCAATAAAGGCTAAATTTGCGTAAACAACTCCGCCAATCACGTCGATCACGTAGTGTTCTCCAAGGTAAATAGCGCTAAACCAAACCATCACTGGAAAAATTAATATTGATAAAGCTTTCTTCTTCCATGTTTTAAGGGCGGAGAGGGCTATCAGCCACGGAATCGCCGAATGAAGGCTTGGAAACGCCGCAAACGAGTTCACTCCCAAATAGTCGTAGATTGCCCTATACATAGGAAACCCCAAGTTATGGTCAACTTGAAAAAGTATTCTGGTTGCTCCAACCCCATACCATGGAGGCGCAACTGGGTAAATAAGGAAAGTTGTAAGGGCGCTATAAGTGCAAATCATAAAGGCTAAAACATACTTCCGATAATGCTCCGGTTGATATTTCCACAATATGAAAGCGAAAATGGTTGGCGCTACAAAATGCAAGGAGTAAAATGCAGCTCCAATGTAGTCTAAAATCGGCGTTCTAATAGACTGTTGAAGCACAAGGGCTGGGACAGCATTAAAAATCCATAAGTCGGCGGCTATAGGTTCATGAACGTGAATATATCTTGGCACGTTGCTTATGAGCCTATTCAAAGCCTCATATGATAGAAAAGATACAATGAATGGCATGAAGGTTCTCACGAAGCAGTTATTGCTTTTAGTGTAGGAGGTGTACAAAAATAAGCAGAGAAATACAAATTCTGGTCCAGGAAGAATATTGAAGGTTAAGTAGAAGGCAAAAAGGAATGACGCGAAAATTACTGGTGGTATGAAAATGTATCCCGACTTAGACGTTTTCTCCAATCTTTCACCTTTTATAGAGTCGTAAGGTGCGGCTAACGGATTTAAGTTTTTCCCAAATTAAAGCTCAAATCCTTTTAGAGAGTTTTAAACATAAGGCTTTATAAAGGGTATTTAAAGATTGATATGTAGAAGTGGTGTTTATGCCTAAAGTTAAAGCTATGATAAGCATAGAAAACGTTGTGGCTTCCGCCACTCTAAACCAGAAGGTGGACTTAAACGCTGTAGTTAAGGGCTATCCAGGAGTTGAGTACCGTCCAGAACAGTTTCCAGGACTTGTTTTTAGGCTTAAGAGGCCTAAAACAGCCACATTAATATTCAATTCTGGCAAGATGGTTTGCACTGGCGCCAAATCCGAGAAGGAAGCTCGCAGGGCTGTTATGAAGGTTATTAAAGAGCTGAAGCGGGGCGGGATAATAATCATAAGCAAGCCTGAGTTGAAGATTCAGAACATTGTGGCTTCTGCGAGTCTTGGCGGAATGATAGACTTGGAGAAGGCTGCCTACACTCTTGGAAAAACCATGTATGAACCTGAACAGTTTCCAGGGCTAATCTATAGGATGGATAATCCTAAAGTTGTCATATTGCTCTTTGCAAGTGGTAAGCTTGTGTGCACAGGAGCCAAAAGAGAACAAGACGTTTATGACGCTGTTCACAAGCTTCATGGAATGTTGGAGGAGAAGGAACTAATTTTTTACGAGTGAGTTCGCTAGCCTTCTAACACTTTCTTCTCACTCTTTTTTAACCTGCTTCAAAATTGTCTTCAACTGTTCTTCGTTTATTGCGCCTGTTTCATAGAGCATTTTTGCCACTTCGCTGATGTTGAGAAGGGCGTGAAGCCTAATACCGCTTTTCTTTAGCTTTTCCCCGCCGCCTTCCTCTCTATCTAGGAGAACCACAGCGTCGTTTACTATTCCGCCTTCTGCTGTTATGGCCTTTGCCGCCCTTCTAAGTGATAATCCTGTGGTGATTAGGTCGTCCACCAGCAGAACTCGATCTCCGGGTGCAAGGATTCCCTCAATTCTTCTTTGTCTTCCATGGAGGCGCACGCCCTTGCGTATGTATAAAAATGGCTTTTTAAGGTTGTAGGCTACTAGAGATGCGAAGGGTATACCCGCTACGGGAATTCCGGCTACTCTTTCAAAGTTTTCCATACCTATCTTCTCCTTTATGAAGCTCGTGTAGAGGTCACAGATTTTCTGGAAGGCGTCTGGGAAGCTTGGAACTATGCGTAAGTCTATGTAGTATGGGCTTATTTTTCCGCTTGTAAGCTTGAAGGTTCCAAATTGCAGGGCATCAATCCTGTTTAAGATTTTGCAAACTTCAGCTTTAATTTCTCCGCCCTTTTCTTTAAGCATTTTCCTACACCTTTTTGGAAACTTGGTAAATCTTTCCAACTTCTGGGATTAGGCATGTGACTTTGGGCATCTCCTTCTTCAAGAGTTCTCCGAACCTTTTCAAGTCTGCGGTGGAACCGGTATGATAGGGAACCGCCACTTTTGGCTTTGTAAGTCTGGCTATTTCGACACCTGTTTCCGGCGATGTTCCAGGTGCAATTCCAACAGTGCAAAAGACTAGGTCGAATTTTTCTCTTTCACCTATGCTTGCCATTTCTGGAAAGGGGAGGCTGTCCGCTGTGTGGAAGACTTTCACTTCGTCTTCGCTTGTTATTATGAAGGATATGGGTGTGGCTGCCGGCGGATGATTACACTTTTCAGCTTTAACAGAGACTTCGCCAACCTTAACCTCAGAGCCCGGCTGAACTTCATGCAGCTTTTCAGTCGGAATGACGTTGCGAAGTCTTCTCGTGGATGTCGGGTCTGCTACAACCATGCAACCGGTCAGTTTATGAACCTCCGAGACAAGCGATTGGTCTAGGTGGTCGTAGTGCTCGTGGCTTATGAGGATGGCATCGACCTTCTGAAAAACTTTAGGCTTTACGTCAACAGGGTCCACCACAAGGGTTTTTGAGGGAGTTTTTATGGTTACTCCAGCATATCGGTTAAACCACACAAAAAGAATCTCACTTTTTCCAGGAATCCTCTCAATCGCCATGTTGATTCCTCAACTCTATTATAACATTTACATCTTAAAGAACTTATGCTGTTTTAAGCGATTGCAGCTAAATTCTCTAAAAGCTTAAAGCCTTGCCAAGCTAAAATTTCTAAAAAGTGATGGAAAATGAGCGCTGATGAAATGTTTGAAAAGTTTACAAAAGAGTTTCTGGAAAAGTTTTTGGAGAAAAACCCTGATTTTGCCACCTATCTAGGGCTTCATGAACCCTACGATTATATGTTGCCGAAGGGCTCTACCGAAAGGTTTCTAGAAAATCTTAAGATGATGGAAGAGGGGCTTACACGTTTAAAAGAAACTTTGAACCCAGCAGAGCTCAGCGAAGATCACAAAATAGACTGGGAAGTTTTGGAGAAAGCATATGAACGCTACAAATTCGACTTCTATGAAAGGCGCATGCACGAGTTAAACCCAGACGTTTCAGAGGATTTAGGTGGACTGATATTCATAATGTTTACCAGGGATTATGCACCTCTGGAAAAAAGAGTTGACGCGATAGCCGCAAGAATAGAGCAGATGCCAAAATACCTTGAAGAATTTCGCTCAAGATTCGAAAAATCGCAGCCAGTGCGGTTGTGGACGCAGTTAGCAATCGAGAAAACCCAAAATTTGATGGGTTTATTCCAATTCATACTTCAAGCGGTGAAAGGGAAGATTTCAAACAAAACTTATGATAGGCTTCAGAAGGCTGTGGAAAACTTCTATCCAGCATTTAAATCACATATGGATTGGCTCAACAACCTCCTAAACAAGACACGCGAAGAATGGGCTATTGGCAAGGAAAAGTTTGAAAGGCTTCTTCAGCTCCGCGAGCTTGGGATGACCTCTGAGGAAATCCTTCAGCTTGGCACAAAATACCTTAACGAGTTGAAAGTCGAAAGGGATCGTATCGCTCAACAAATAGCTCCTGGAAAACCTGTTGAAGAAGTTCTCAAAATGATTGAAAATAAAGCTCCAAAAACCTTCGAGGAGGCTCTGGAATATACCAGAAGAGCAATGGAGGAGGCAAGGCGTTTCGTCCATGAAAGGGGTATTGCAACAGTTTATCCGGAGGATGTATTGCTGGTTGAGGAGACACCAGCCTTCCTAACACCTGTAATACCCTTCGCGGCCTTAATGATGCCAGCAAAATTCGACAAGCCACAAATAGGAATTTATTTAGTGACGAGGCCGAAAGACCCTTCAAATCTTGGAAAGCACCTGAACTATCCTTCGATTAGGAGTACCGCTGTTCACGAGGCTTTTCCCGGACACTTCCTTCAAGGGTCTGTCTCTAACCGCGGAAGCGTAATTAGGCTTTTAGCTGAAGGCACTGAGACCATCGAGGGTTGGGCGCATTATTGTGAGGAGCTTATGTGGGAGAAGGGCTTCATAACAGATTTGGAGACACGCCTTATACAAATTAATGACATGATATGGAGGGCTGTCCGCATAATAGTTGACGTTAAACTTTCGAGGGGCGAAATGAGTTTTGAAGAAGCCGTAGACATGCTTGTTAGAGAAGCTGGTATGTCTAGGGAAGCTGCGGTGGCAGAGGTCAACCGCTACACTCAGACACCTGGATATCCATTGTCCTATTTGCTTGGAAAACACTTGATCCTAAAACTGAGGGATGAGGTTAAAAAGGAGACGGGTGAAAAGTTTGACGAGAAGTTTTTCCATGATACGATAACTGCGAATGGCTACTTGCCCATATTCATGCTCCGCAAAATCTTCGAAAGAAAAATACGAGAGCTTAAATGTGCCTCCTAACCTTTTTCTCTATTTTTGGCTCTTCCACTAAGAATGATGCTATTAAAAGTACTGGAATGATTAGTGCGAGGGCTGTGTAGAAGGGGAGTTGTGGAAGAATGCTTACGTATAGGTAGTTGCCTAGCAGCATGCCTAAGCCTGAAAGGATGTAGCTGACGAAGTTTCTGAAGCCAACCACTTTTCCTCTGTTTTCTTGGTTTACGAGGTCTGTGGAGAGGGCCATAGCGGACGACATGACTAGTAGTTGTCCGATGGCGAACAGTGCCATTGAAAGCATTAGCATTGGGAGGTTTCCCAACATAAAGGTTGTTGTTGCAATGCCGAAGATGGTTAAGCCCGTGATAAGCGGGATTTTTCTGCCAAATTTGTCCACTATTTTGCCTATGGGAAGCGAGGCAATTATCATTGTTAATAGTAGGGGTATGTAAACCAGCCACCATTGGTTTTCAGCTATGCCCAGTACGTCTCTTGCGTAGACGGCGTTTATCACATTTGTAAGCGACGCTCCAAACATGATTAGTGTTTCTATTGTGAAAATCCAGAAGGCTGTGGTGGGCACCTTCTTCCAAACGCTGACGCTTTCTTTTATGGCTTTTGGGTAAGCCTCTATAAAGTGTCTGAAGCGTATGGGCTCTGCGTTAACTATTGTTTCTTTAAGTTTTAATCGCCAAGCAGCAGCTATAAGGAATAGGGTTGTGACAATGAAGTAGATTATTCTCATGCTCAATTCCAGTCCAAACTTCATCATTAGAAAGCCTGCTATGACTGGGCCGGGGGTGTTGAAGGCGCCATGGATTAACTGTATTAGGGAGGAGCCAATCCCTCTTCGTTCTGGAGGCAGAGAGTCCTGAACCATTGCGAAGAGGGCCGGCTGATATATTAGGCATAGACTGTGGATTATTGTCCCAATCAGTATAAAGTGCCATGTTGGGGCAAGCGCAAAGAAAAGGTTTGATAAAGCCATTATAAAGGTCATGGTTGTTATGAGCCAACGTCTGCCATACTTGTCAGCCAAGTAGCCTCCTGGAAAAGCTACAATAGCCATCCCAATCCAGTTGGCTAGCCCTGTGATGCCTAACGCCAAGCCTGTTCCCCCCAAGTGTTGCACATAATATTGGAAGTTTGGGGCTGGCATCTCCATTGCCAAGTCCATTATCATCCAGCTTACCACTAGAACCTTGTAGTTGCCACTTATGAAGGAGAATTCCCGCCTGAGGATTTCTCGAAGCCCCATAACCACTTTTCCACTTGCACCGAAACAAGGCAACTTTAAGATATAAGATTTGGCTGCCTTCCACAAAATTTTATTCATGAGTATTTGTAATAAATGCTTAATAACGTTGTTCGCTGTGTTAAATAAACCATAAGTGATGGTAATGGTTGATGTTTGGCTTCCTTATGGAAAAACTGAGGTTTGCCTCCGCGTTCCAGTAAGGAACCTTCTGGGCTCCATAGAACCAAGGGAGAAGCCCGGCGCTTCGAATGCGCGGGCAGAGGTTGAAAGAGCCCTAAAAGAGCCAATTGGCTCAAAAAGGTTAAGCGAGATTGCCAAGCCTGAGCATAAGGTGGCTATTGTTGTTGACGACGCCACTAGACCGGCGCCAAGCCATATTATGGTGCCTCCGCTTTTAGACGAGCTGAAAAATGCTGGCGTTAGAGATGAAAATGTGACAGTTATTTTTGGCTGTGGTGCGCATAGGGCTGTCACGAGCGAGGAGGCTGTTAGGCTTTTAGGTGAAGGCGTCCTAAAACGTGTGAAAGCCGTAAGCCACAACTGCAAAGCCCCAGACCTAGTTTATGTGGGGACCACGCCTAAGTATGGAACAAAGGTTTATTTGAACCGCGTTTTCGCCGAGGCTGACCTGAAAATTCTGACAGGTGATGTGTGCTTTCATTATTATGCAGGTTATGGAGGTGGAAGAAAAAGCGTCCTGCCTGGAGTTGCCGGCGAAGAAACAATTAAGGCTAATCATGCCATGCTTCTGCATCCAAACGCTAGGACTGGTGTTTTGGACGGAAACCCTGTTCATGAGGATATGGTTGAAGCCGCGAGGATGGCGAAGGTTGATTTCATTTTAAATGTTGTTGTGAATAGCAAGGGCGAAATTGTAAGGGCTTTTGCTGGCGACTTGGAGCAGGCCTTCTATGAAGGCGTAAAGCTTGTTGATGAGATGTACCGTGTACCGGTAGACCGCAGAGCTGACATTATCGTAGTAAGCCCCGGCGGGCACCCATTTGACGTGAACCTTTTCCAAGCCTATAAAGGCGTTGACAGCGCCTTGGAAGTTGTTAAGCGGGGCGGCGTTATAATTTTGGCGGCTGAATGTCCAGAGGGGCATGGGAATCAAGTTTTTTACGATTGGATGGTTAAGTTTAGGGATGTAAAAGCTGTGGAGAGGGAGATTAAGCGCAATTTTGTTTTGGGCGGGCATAAAGCCTACTATTTGATGAAGGCTTTGCAAAGGGCTCACATAATTCTTGTCTCAGCCATGCCGGACTACTATGCGGTGAACGTTTTTAGGCTTAGGACGGCGCGAACCGTCAATGAAGCCCTCAGCGAGGCTTTTAAGGTTGTTGGGGATAACGCAAAGGTTTGGGTTATGCCCTATGGAAACTTTACGCTTCCGGAAGTTAAGGCAAGCGAGTAATTGTTAAGCGCTTGGAAAAACTTTAAAGCGTGGATGCAAACCTAACCATAGACTTCGCTGTGAAACACTAAAGCCATGGAGTAGAAGGACTTGCAGCAGACGTACACGTTGCGGAAGTTTACACCAAAAGACTTGGAACGTGTAATGCACATAAACCGCGTCTGCCTTCCAGAAAATTATGGGGGCTACTTCTTCATGGACCTTTACAATCGTTTTCCAGAAACCTTCATAGTAGCCGAGGGAGACGGCGAAATCGTTGGCTATATAATGTGCCGAATCGAGCTTGGCTTATCAAATTTCGGCTTCAGCGGCTTCATAAAGAAGGGGCACATAGTATCCATTGCCGTCATGCCGGAGCACAGGCGGAGGGGGTTGGGTCAAGCCTTGGTAACTAGAGCCATGGAGGGAATGCGTCTATACAACGCCAAACAAGCCTTTTTAGAGGTTAGGGTTTCCAACACGCCAGCCATAAACCTATACGAGAAACTGGGCTTTAAGGTTACGAGGACAATTCACGGCTACTATTCGGACGGCGAAGACGCCTATGTAATGAGCAGGGAACTATAGGATAAGAAAATGTGGATGGTTAGGGCTGCAATCCGAGCTTCTCGTAAATCCTTTTTCTGTTCTCCTCAACTGTTTTCGCTACGTCCATGAATAGGTTGTTTCCATGGGAGTCTATAGCCACTGTTAATGGTCCAAAATCTTCAACCTCGAAAATCCATAGGGCTTCAGGGGTGCCAAGGTCAAGCCACTCCACACCCTTAACATTTTTTATGGCTTTAGCCGCCAGTATTGCCGCCCCACCGGTGAAAGCTCCATAGATGGCTCCGTACTTTGCCATAGCGTCCGTTGTCCTTTTTCCCATTCCACCCTTGCCGATAACGACTCTGACCTTAAAGTTTTTTATAAACTCGTCTTCGAATATGTCCATTCTCGTGCTTGTTGTTGGACCAGCAGCTAAGGCAACCCATTTTTCACCTTCCTTGCTCACCACTGGTCCGCAGTGGAAAACCGCCAAACCCTCAAGGTTTATGGGTAGGGGTTTTCCTTGTTTAAAGTATTCTATGGCTCGTCTGTGGGCTTGGTCTCGGGCTGTAACTATGGTTCCAGTTATGTAGATGACGTCGTTAACCTTCAGTTTGCGGATTTCCCCCTCAGAAATGGGTGTTTTAAGGTGATAAATCGCCATCCCTCTTTCACCTCACACCAAACTTTTATGGGTTAAATACTCAACCGTCCCATCCGAGTAGATTCTCGCTGTGGCTCTTCTGGCGGCCCAACAATTAAAGGCAACTGCGGCCGGAAAAGAGGCTGGATGCCTAAAAGCATATTCCACGTGCACGCCCAAAACAGTTGTTTTGCCACCTAAACCCATCGGTCCTATTCCGGTCATGTTCGCGGCTTCATAAAGTTCCCTTTCAAGTTTTGCTATTTCCGGGTTCGGGTTAGGCTGATCCAGCGGCCTTAAAAGAGCCTTTTTTGCGATTTTCATTGCTATGTCCGCTCCTCCACCCATGGCAACGCCTAAAATTGTCGGCGGGCATGGTTGAGCCCCAGCATTTATGACGGCTTCTATGACGAACTTTTTCAAGATGTTTATGCCCTCGCCGGGAACAAGCATTCCGGTTAGGCAGACGTTTTCCGAACCACCGCCCTTCGGCATAACCGTTAATTCAAGGCTGTCTCCGGGGACTATTTCCCAGTTTATGTATGGTATGAACCTTCCAGTGTTGTCTCCGCTGTTCTTTTGGGTGAGGGGGTCAACAGCATTGGGTCTTAACGGAATTTCTTTTGTGGCTCTTCTCGTCGCCTTGACGAGGGCTTCCTCAATTTTGTCGAGGTTTTTAACTTTGGCTCCTGCTTGAACATAAAAAATTATTGTGCCGGTGTCTTGGCATACCGGCGCCATGTATTTTTCGGCAAGCTCTATGTTGTCCAGTATAGCCTTCAACTGGGTTTTTCCAGTTTCGCTTGTTTCTTCAGCATAAGCCTTTTTCAAAGCCTCTTTAACGTCTTCTGGCAGGTATATGACGGCTTGTTTCAGAAGGTTAAAAGCCACATCTTCAACAAGTTTGGCGATTTCCAAGCTTATCCCTCAAATACGTTATGCTTTCAGCGAGTCCTCTTCTATGCACAGTTTATAAAAAAGTTTCCAAAGATTCTGAGATTTCAAACATGGAGCTTCTTTCACTTTAACTCATCTCTCCACGTGTATAAACGCAACATTTCTCGTTTGCTTTAAATACTGCCAGAAATAAAACTCAAACGGGAAAATTTATGTCAGAGGAAGAAGGCGAAGGTGCAGAAAAACCAAGATACGAAACCCTTGAAGACCTTCCGGGAATTGGCCCATCAACAGCCCAGAAGCTGAGGGAGCTGGGCTTCCACACTGTAGAGTCTCTTGCCATGGCGACGGTTCGCGAGCTTGAGCCGGCTGGCATAAGTGAGAAAAAGGCTTTAGCCATAATAAGTGCCGCCCGTTCATCAATTGGTATAGCGTTTATCCGTGCTGACGAACTTTTGAAAATGCGTCAAAATGTCTTGAGGCTTACCACCGGGAGCAAAGCCCTAGACAAGCTTTTGGACGGCGGCTTAGAAACCCAAACAATTACCGAGTTTTACGGCGAATATGGAAGCGGGAAAAGCCAAATCTGCCACCAGTTATGTGTGAATGTGCAACTTCCACCTGAACGGGGCGGGCTAAACGGCGCAGCATTATACATAGACACTGAAAACACTTTCAGAACAGAGCGCATAGTTCAGATGGCCAGACATTTAGGGCTTGACCCACAAAACGTTGTGAAGAACATTATTTATGCGGAAGCCTACACCTCAGACCATCAAATGTTTCTTTTGGAAAACGCGGACGAGGTGATAAAGGAGAACAATGTTAAACTCATTATAGTTGACTCCTTAACTGCGCATTTTAGAAGCGAATATCTTGGGCGGGAAATGCTTGCCGCTAGGCAGCAGAAACTCAACAAGCACATGCACAAGCTTATACGCTTGGCGAGAGCCTTCAACGCCGTAGCCGTGGTGACAAATCAAGTTATGGCTAAGCCTGACATGTTCTTCGGCGATGCCATTCACCCTGTTGGCGGACACATCGTGGGGCATACAAGCCACACCCGCATATACCTTAGAAGAGCTTCTCATAGTCCGGTGCGCGTAGCCCGCCTAGTTTCAAGTCCATATTTGCCTGAAGGGGAGGAAATCTTTAAAATAACAGAGAACGGTATAGAGGACATTTCCGAGGAGGAGAAAACCAAATCCAGTGGGCGCTAGAATGCCTGTGCCACAAGCCCTAGTCACAAGGTTTTTCCAGCTAATCCTAAACAAACAGTTCGCCGAAGCGGAACGCGAACTGGAGAGGCTTAAGCAGAAAATGCAGAAAACAGAATGGAACAGAGGCTACTTTAGGGCTTTGTATGGAATGCTTCTCGTGAGGCGCTCCAACAACAGCGACTCCTACGCTTTCTTCGCGAAACTGGACATAGCCGACAAAGAAGCCTTACAGGGCTTTAGGCGGGAGTTTTTAAACCATGTTAAGAATAGGCTTCACGGCGACTTTGACCGAGGCTTTTTCGCAGCGTGGGCAGACTTCACCCGTGTGGCAGG
Organism: Candidatus Bathyarchaeota archaeon; assembly: GCA_018396955.1. Classification (GTDB taxonomy): domain Archaea; phylum Thermoproteota; class Bathyarchaeia; order Bathyarchaeales; family Bathycorpusculaceae; genus JAGTQI01. Next base: position 16,202 of record JAGTQI010000018.1, read on the forward strand.
CAAACTCAATATTATCAATGCTGCAGAAAACAAAAACGCCTCTTTAGACAAGGAAGAAGCGGAAAAACTTCTAAAAGACAAGAATCAAACAACCATAAAAGACTTCCTAGACTAGACTTAATAACCGAGTGCCACCGTGTATAAGAGCACCCAAAAAACAAGCCATGAGAGAATGTAAATACCAATTCCCGTTGTCAAGATTTTTTGAGGTTTCTCCACCTTAAGTATAAACTTTGGCTTAATCACGTAATAAGACAACATATAAACAATTAGGGCAAACGCTATGCCATTTAACAAAACAGTTATACCGCGCTCAGGATTGGTGGTTATCAACCCCACAGTCCACTCATATCCGACGCATACTAGAGCTGCCACTATGCCAAGAATGAACCTTAACCAGTATAGCATTTCCAAAGGCTTCATTAGACCACTTCTAGTTTTAACGCGTGCATTAGATTTAAATTTGACTATCTTAAAGTGGCAAAGCCATACTGGTAATTTATGTTGCACACGTTAAGCGATAATCTTATATGAGAGACCATAACCTTTCATAAGGCTAGAAACCATGTACCGGAACCCTATGTGGACCATGTATTCTATCAAACATGGTGCTAGCATAGGGCATCTCCGGTGATGGAAAACGCGTTTTGTCCGTTGTTGCGTTTCCCTTTTCCCGGAGGTTTGTGGTGGGTGTGATTAAAATGGTGATATTAGACATCTCAAATGTGCCGAAGAAATTGTGGAGGTTGGCTAGGCGTTGTTGCTAGTGCACATATCGGACCTTCACTGTGGTCCAAAGTTGAAGGAGGAAATGCTTCTGGAGGCTATCGACGAGATAAATGAGCTTAACCCAGAAGTTGTCATTGTAACTGGAGACTTGACGGAGGACGGTTTAATAGAGGAGTTCAGAGAAGCAAAAAGATATTTGGCGCTAATAAAGTGTAAGCGCTTGATTGTTGGAAGCGGAAACCACGATGCCAGAACAACGGGCTATCTCTTATTCCCAAAGTTTTTCGGAAACCCCTCATCAGTAGCACACGTGGACGGCGTGTCCATCATAATGCTAAACTCTTCCAGACCAGACAGAGACGATGGCGAAATAGGCTATAACCAAGGTTTATGGATGAAAAGTCAACTGGAAAACTGCGTGAACAACTTCAAAATTGCAGCCCTCCACCATCATTTAATTCCAGTACCAGACACAGGCATGGAACGCAACATAGTTTCCGACGCTGGAGACTTCCTGTGGACATTGACAAAGCACAATGTCAACTTAGTCTTATGTGGTCACCGCCACCGCCCATGGTTATGGACCCTCGGAAAGCTTATAATACTTCACGCTGGTACGGTTTCAACCAATAGGTTTAGAGGCTTTTACCAGAACACATACAACATTATTGAAATCGAGAACAGCGCAGTCACGGCGAAACTAAAAGTTGTCGGAGGACAAGAATGCCCATTTGAAAGGCTCCCCATTGAAGCCCTAAGCCCAATAATTTAAAAACGCTTTCAAGCTTCTTTCCAGTTATATAAGACATAAGCCTCATATTCTCATGTAAAGTGGTGTTTCACGTCTTGCATAAAGAGGAGTTCAGCAGCTTTGATGTTGCTGCAACTATCCGCGAGTTAAGAGAGGCTATTCTAAACGCCAGAGTCAGCAACATTTACCAAATAGACGAAAAAACGTTAATTTTTAAGCTTCGAAAAGGCGAAGATATTTACAACCTCATACTAGAAGCTGGAAAACGCCTAAACCTAACCTCTTACGCGCTAGAGAAGCCTCTTGTTCCTCCCGCTTTCTGCATGGCTCTGAGAAAGTTTCTTAGAAACAGCTTATTAACGAACATTGAGCAGTACGAGTTTGAAAGGGTTGTCCTCTTCGACTTTAGTGGCAAATTGGGTAATTTTAGGCTTGTATTGGAGCTTTTCGGCGAAGGAAACATAATTCTAGTAGACGGTGAAAACAGAATTTTGCAAGCACTTTGTTATAGACGGATGCGGGATAGAAACATAATAAGAGGCGAAGCCTTTCGCTTCGCCCCGGCAAGCGGGCAAAACCCAACAAAAATTAGTACACTAGCCCTATTTGATGGATTGAAAAGTTTCGGCGAAATCGAAGTTGTTAGGGTTCTAGCCCGCTTTCTAAGCATAGGCGGCGTTTATGCTGAGGAAATCTTGACCCGGCTTGGGATAGAGAAGACAACTAAGTGTGAAAGCCTACTCCCGTCGCAGGTTGAAGCCATTCACAACTGTTTACGGGAAATGCTTTCTCAAGTCTTTAAGGGAGAACTTGAACCATGTATAATTTTAAGCGAGGATGGCACCTTTGTAGATGTCACCCCTTTAAGGCTTAAGCGCTATGAGGGGCTAAGGCATCAACCCTTCAATAGCTTTAACGAAGCCTTAGACGAGTTTTACGCCAAAACAGAGGCTTTAAAAAAGGCTGCCGCTGAAAAGAAGGCTGCAGAGCAGCTTATGCAGGAGGCGGAACGCCTAAAAAGGGTTTTAGCCGAACAGGAAAAAGCCTTGAAGGATGCTGAGCAGAAGGCTGAAAAGTATAGGCGGATAGGCGACACCATTTGCGCTTATTCCAGCGAGCTTCAAACACTTTTAGACAAATTTTTAACAGAGAAAAAGGCTGGAAGAGGATGGGACGAAATAGTTTCCGAGGTTTTTTCTAAAAAGCGTGAAGGCTTAAAGCCACACGTTTTTTTTGAATCCTTTGACAAGCAGAGGCTGATTCTTAACCTATGTATTGACGACTTACATTTCGGCATAGACATCCGGAAGGCCCTGTTTTGGAATGCTGCAAAATTCTATGAAAGGGCAAAACTTTCAAGGCGTAAACTGGAAGGCGCAAGAGTGGCATTAGAAGAGACCAGAAAGCGACTTTCAGAGATAGAAGCCAAAATTCAAGAGGTTAAGGTTTTGGAAGAGGTTGTACCAGTCAAAGCCATGGAAGAAATTGCCAAACGCAAGGTTAAACCCCGAAAGTGGTTTGAAAAGTTCAAATGGTTCACATCATCAGACGGCTTCTTAGTTTTAGCTGGAAAAGACGCCACAAGCAACGAGGTTCTCATCAAAAAGTACACGGCGCTGGAAGATATCGTCTTCCACGCAGATGTGGCGGGTGCACCTTTTGTCGTTATCAAAACTGAGGGAAGAAAACCAACAGAAAAGTGCCTACAGGAAGCAGCTGAATTCGCAGCAGCTCACTCGAGAGGGTGGCGGGAAGGCTTCGCCTCAGTGGACGTGTACTGGGTTAAACCAGACCAGTTGAGTAAGGCTGGGGGGTCAGGCGAGTATGTACCTCGAGGTTCCTTCACTATAAGCGGAACCCGCAACTGGATGCGCAACACACCCCTAAAAATAGCCATAGGCGTCCAATCCGACGAAGCCGACGAAGCCTACTTCATAGGCGGACCAGTAGACGCCGTCAAAGCCAAAACAAAAATCTACACGGTCATAGCTCCAGGAGAAAACAGCGGAAAACAACTCCTAAAACAAGTTTTAAAGGTTTTAGCTGAGAAGGCTCCAAAAGAGAAGCGCGAAAAAATACTGAAAGCCTCCATAGAACAAATCCGAGAACTCATCCCCTACTGCAAAGGCAGAATAATAGTGGAAGGCTGAAAGCCTTTGAATATGGGCTTTAACATGTGGACCCGATAGGCTTTCTCCTCCAGTCGGCTTTTCAGCTTTTGGCATAGGAGGTGATCCGGCCGCAGGTTCCCCTACGGCCACCTTGTTACGACTTCTCCCCCCTCACGAAGCTTGGATTCGACGCAGCCAACAGAGACCACGCCTCACCCAAGCCCCGCTCGGGTGGAGCGACGGGCGGTGTGTGCAAGGAGCAGGGACGTATTCACCGCGCGATAGTGACGCGCGATTACTAGGGATTCCATGTTCACGAGGGCGGGTTGCAGCCCTCGATCCCAACTACGGCAGGCTTTAGGGATTGCCTCCCCCTTTCGGGGTCGGAACCCATTGTACCTGCCATTGCAGCTCGCGTGTGGCCCGGGGGATTCGGGGCATACTGACCTGCCGTGGCCCGCTCCTTCCTCCGCCTTATCGGCGGCAGTCCCCCCAGTGTGCCCAGCTCATGGCTGGTAGCAACAGGGGGCGCGGGTCTCGATCGTTGCCTGACTTAACAGGACACCTCACGGCACGAACTGGCGACGGCCATGCACCTCCTCTCAGCTTGTCTGGCAAGACCTTCAATCTGGCCTTCATTCTGCTGTCGCCCCCGGTAAGGTTTCCGGCGTTGACTCCAATTAAACCGCAAGCTTCACCCCTTGTGGTGCTCCCCCGCCAATTCCTTTAAGTTTCAGCCTTGCGGCCGTACTCCCCAGGCGGCGGGCTTAACGGCTTCCCTGCGGCACTGACACGGCTTGTAGCCGTGTCAACACCTAGCCCGCATCGTTTACAGCTGGGACTACCCGGGTATCTAATCCGGTTCGCTCCCCCAGCTTTCATCCCTCACCGTCGGGCGCGTTCTAGCCGGCAGCCTTCGCCACTGGTGGTCCTCCCGGGATTATAAGATTTCACCCCTACCCCGGGAATACCGCCGGCCTCTCCCGCCCCCTAGCTGGACAGTATCCCCCGCAGTCCAGCGATTGAATCGCTGGATTTAACAGGGGACTTATCCAGCCGGCTACGGATGCTTTAGGCCCAATAAGCGTCCCCACCACTCGGGGAGCGGGTATTACCGCGGCGGCTGACACCCGACTTGCCCTCCCCTTATTCCCCCAGCTGTCTACACTGGGGAAAAGCCGTCCTCAGCGGACGGCACTCGGGGTGGCCCCGTCACGCTTTCGCGTATTGCGGAGGTTTCGCGACTGCTGCGCCCCGTAGGGCCTGGACCCTTGTCTCAGTGTCCATCTCCGGGCTCCCGCTCTCACGGCCCGTACCGGTCTTAGGCTTGGTGAGCCGTTACCTCACCAACAACCTGATCGGCCGCGGCCCCATCCTTGGGCAGCGTCTAGAAGCATGGTCTAGACGCCCTTTCAGCGAGAACCCATTCCAGGAGTCCTCACCTATCGGGGATTAGCCCCAGTTTCCCGGGGTTGTCCCCGTCCCAAGGGTAGGTTAGCCACGTGTTACTGAGCTGTACGCCGCGCCTCCACCATGGCTTGGAGACGCACGACTAGCATGTCTTAGTCCCACCCCGATAGCAGTGGGGTCCGGCAGGATCAACCGGAGTTAAAGACTCCTAGCCGTCTGCCGGAGACGTTTATTGGCATACGGCCGCAAAGCCGACTGGATTTGGAGGGGATCCACATGTCAAAGCCCATTTCAGACCTAACACACGTTAGCGTCAGGTCCACATTTTTGTGCCCGCAAGTGGAGGCCAACCATTTTCATCCCATTTTAGGCGTTTTACGCCTTTGCAGTCTAGGTTGGGCCGCCGCCGGATAAATGCGGGCAGCTCAACTTCACCAAGATAAATGTGAAGTTGTCTCAGCGGATATAAATGTTTCTTTCACCCTTAATAAACATTCTTTCAACCTATTTCCGTTTTCTGCATATATGAACTCCGCTACCGTGTCAAAATATTCAAAGCCGGCCTCGGTAAGTTTGCAAGCTTCCCCTTAAGAGGAAGATAGAAAAGGTTACCCACTTCGAGTATTATATTAACTACATGATCTCGTCTCGTTTATACTGTAAATACTGAAATATCCTAAGAAAGGATTAGGAGTTAGAGATATGGATAATGACCTATTGGATGTGATGGATAGAAATATTCGTTCATTGCCCTAACCAGATCAAGCAGTTTTTTC
>JAGTQI010000077.1 GCA_018396955.1 Candidatus Bathyarchaeota archaeon
CTTCGATAACTTTATTGCCCGCATATATCTTACGTACCGTCATTTCCCCTTTCGTCAAAGTGCCAGTTTTGTCGGAACAAATAACTGTGGTTGCGCCTAACGTTTCGGCAGAGGAAAGCCTACGAAGAATAGCGTTTCTTTTAGCTAGTTCTTTCGCACCAAGCGCCAAGCATACAGTCACAACAGCGGGCAAGCCTTCAGGAACAGCGGAAATCGCCAATGCAACAGCAGTCATAAACATGTCTATAATGTCTTTATCTGCGGCGGAAGCCACACCACCGAACCGCGGGATAACCTCCAAATACCTTAATGCCTCAAGTACAAAAATCACGGCACACGCAACTACAATTATTACCGCAAGTTTTTTGGCAAACCGTTCTAACTTCTGTTTAAGTGGAGTCTCCTCCTCCTCAACCGCTTGGACCATTTCAGCTATTTTGCCGAACTCAGTATTCATACCTGTGGCAACTACGATAGCCCTACCTCTCCCATATGTTACATGAGTACCCATGAAAACCATATTCCGCCTATCAGACACTGGTGTTTTTTCATCAATAACCTCTGTAGTTTTATCTATGGGCGTGGACTCTCCGGTTAATGCAGCCTCCTCAGTTTTTAGGTCGACAACCTCAAAGAGGCGGGCATCTGCAGGTATGCGGTCTCCAGCCTCAAGAAGAATAACGTCGCCTGGTACAACTTCTCGTGCAGGGATAATTGTCTCTTTCCCTTCGCGGAAAACCCGAGCACGAGGCGCAGCAAGTCTCTTCATGGCCTCTATTGCCTTTTCCGAGCGATATTCTTGAACAAAGCCCACAATCGCATTTAATGCCACTATGGCACCTATAGTTATAGCATCAAAGTATTCTTCAAGTTCCCCGCCTTTATACCACCCTATAACAATGGACAAGACAATGGCTACTAAAAGTATGATTACAAAAATATCCTTAAACTGATTTAGGAATATTTGAAAAGGAGTTACCCGTTTTCTTTCAACAAGCTCGTTATAACCAAACTTTTGCAACCTCTTAGCAGCATCTGCATTAGTCAATCCATTCGGACTGGTTTCTAAAGCATCTAGAACTTCTCGAACTTCCAAAGCGTGCCAGGGCTTAGACATACAAGGCGCCTTCGCAGATCTAAGGCTGCAACTTATTGAGACATATAACAACTTGTTTATAAAATTCTCGTTCAAACATTCCAAGGGTAAACTCATAAAAAGGAGGAAATTAAGCCAATAATAGAAGGATTAATGGAGCGAAGACCTCGGCTACCAGCGACATCACCGTAATCATTGTGTTAAGCGATGGCCCAGCCGTGTCTTTGAAGGGGTCTCCAACAGTGTCGCCGGTAACAGCAGCCTTATGGGCTTCTGATCCTTTTCCGCCATGCGCCCCGGCCTCAATGTATTTTTTGGCGTTGTCCCAAAGCCCGCCAGCATTAGCCATAAACAAGGCGAAGATTATTCCCGTAACTATGCTTCCAGCCAAGAAGCCCGCCAAGGCTTCTTTTCCAAGCGCTATCAATGTTATGATGGGGACGATTATGGCTAGCAGGCATGGCAACATAAGCTCTTTTATGGCGCCTTTTGTGGCAATATCCACACACTTGGCATAATCGGGTTTGGCTTTGCCTTCCATAAGCCCAGGAATCTCCTTGAACTGTCGTCTAACCTCCTCAACCATTCTTTCGGCGTTTCTTCCAACAGCCAAAATTAGCAGTGCTGAAAGCAGCGGAGGCATCATACCGCCCAGGAAAATGCCAGCAACCATTTTTGGATCCATTAAATTGAGAGCTAGCTCTATACCAAGCAAGTGTTCGACAAGTTCCTTATAAGCGCCAAAAAGAGCCAGAACTGTTAAGGCTGCGGCTCCTATAGCGAAGCCTTTAGTTATGGCCTTTGTGGTATTCCCTGCTGCATCCAATCTATCTGCAACTTCGATGACCTCTTCGCCTAAACTTGACTGTTCGGCTATGCCTTTGGCGTTATCGGACACCGGTCCATAAGCATCTGCGGATATCGTCATCCCAACAGTTGCAAGCATTCCTACGGCAGCTATTGCAATGCCATAGAGGGAATAAATCCCAAAGGCCTCAGCTAAGTTCCAAGCGGCAATAGTGGCAACGCAGATACCAATTACAGGCGGAACTATACTTACAACGCCATAAGAAAAACCTGTGAGTATGTTTATTGCAGCACCAGTTGTTGACGCTTTTGCCACCTTCTGTGCTGGCATTCTATCTATCGACGTAAAGTAATCGGATGTTATCCCAATTATTACTCCGGCGATTAGTCCAGCAACCGTTGGGAGGAACACTCCTAGCCATCGATCGTCCGGCAATTCTGAAAAACGGGTAACAACAAACAGTAAAACGGCGAAAATTATCCATGTAGCAAAGGATCCGCGATTTAATGCTGCCCCAGGATTGCCCTTTATACTTAACCTTACAATAAAAGCGCCTATTATCGAAGCGAAAAGCCCAACAGCGGCGATCAAAAGGGGCAACACTACCAAGCTGCTTATGCCCATTGTTGCACCAATCATCATAGCCGCCACAATGCTGGCGATGTATGAGTCTATTAGGTCTGCGCCCATTCCCGCAACGTCACCTACATTGTCTCCGACGTTATCTGCAATAACTGCCGGGTTTCTCGGGTCATCTTCAGGAATTCCAAGCTCAACTTTCCCGACAAGATCCGCGCTAATATCCGCAGTCTTAGTGTATATGCCCCCACCGGCCTTTGCAAAGAGTGCTAAGGCACTGGCTCCAAAACTAAAGCCTAAGACAATATGCGTAGCATTAACCGAAACTTTTTCGGGTATCCAACCCAGCACTGGTGGCAGAACCATGCTGAAAAGGTAGTAGAGCAGACTTATTCCTAAAAGGGCCAAACCCACAATAAACAAGCCCATGACAGCGCCACCGTAAAAGGCCACAGGGAAAGCTTTCTTCAACCCTTGCCTCGCTGCATTGGCCGTTCTAACATTAGCCTCAACAGCGGCCATCATACCTATATATGCAGCAACAGTTGTGCAAAGAGAACCAAAGAGATAGGCAACAGCCATACTTAGCCCAAACGAAAAGTTTTCATAAATAGTATAGAGTATTCCAAGGGCTAACGCCATTACAACAGCAAAAACAGCCAATGTCATATTCTGCCTTCGCAGATAGGCTTTTGCACCCTCCTTTATGGCGTTGGCAATCTCCCTCATCCTCTCAGTGCCGCTATCTTGGCTTGTAACATACTTGTATAGGTAGCTCGCCAAACCAACAGCAGCCAAGCCGGCTATCGGCGTAATATAGAACCACTCCATGGCTAAACCACCATCAGCCACTGCCTTTACAAACCGTCTGAAATGAAAGCCCAAGCTTATAAATTTACTGCAAAACTCTAGAGGGCTAACGTATTTGTAAAGCAAAACCAAGCACAAATATGACCTTGCCAGCAAATTGGCGCGGGGAACAGGTTTACACCTCGATTTAAAGTCTCTGTAAATCCTTCTTCCATAGAGCACCGATGCAGATACTGAGGTCTAATTCGACCCACCGAGAGCTTGATGTGCCTTAAAAATAATGAAAAACAAACATCTTAGGCGGATTCCGGTTGTAAATGCCAAAACAAACTTACGGGACTGGTTACAGATTTTGATTTAGCATCGCTTGAATGGAACTTAAAATAAGTCTTGCATAAAGGACCAAAATTTTCGGCTCTATTCTCGAGAACGTTCTAAGCCATTCCGTGTCAGATGAAAACAAAAGCTCCGCTTAAGCGCGGCTCTGCAGAAGAAATTGTTAACCTTTGGTTAAATCGGCAGGGTTTCCGTCATGTATGGGTTAAAGTTGGCTATCGTGGAAAGGAAATAGATTTCCTAGCAGTCGACATTTAAAATCAAAAGAGAATTCGTGTAGAAGTCCATGCATGGATTTCTCCTCTTGGCCCATTAAGACCCTGGGGACCAGCTAAATACAATAAGTTACGAATCGAAGATAGAGTAAGATACTATTATTATGACAAGTTTATAGGCGCAACGGAGAAAGGAGCAGGAAGGCTTCTTAACCGACGTGTTCTGACGTCTAAGGTTTAATGTCTGAAACTATCCTCTCCTCGTCTGGAACCCTAATGTCTATACCCACCTCATCCTTAGGAATAGCCTTCCTCAAACCGTCAAAAAAACTCTTTAAAAACGCGATCAGGCATGTCTA
>JAGTQI010000019.1 GCA_018396955.1 Candidatus Bathyarchaeota archaeon
CTTGAAACCGCCATGCGTAGTTGTAGTCAAATATCTTCTCCCAGCAATAAGAGTGCTAGTAACAAAAGAACTCATAGAAAAACATAACATGAGAAAAATTGAGGCGTCTGAAAAAATGGAACTAACCCCGGCGGCCATAACCCAGTATTTTAAAGGCGAAAGAGGGGCAACACTGGCAAACGAAATAGCCCAATCCGAAGAAGCTATGAAAATGATATCAAAGCTGGCTGAAATCCTCACCGGAGAAGACGCAACGCCAGAAAGCGTCATAGAGAAACTCTGCGAGATATGCGCCACCATAAGATATGAGAAGGTTATCTGCAAACTTCATCAAGAAGACTTGCCAACCCTTAAAGAATGCAGGTGCACCACATGCTATCCTTCATTAAAAGCACGAGACTGATAGAGATAAAAGTTTTAAAATTTAAGCTTAGTTTACCTTTTTGCCGTCACTACGGCCTTCATTGGCCTTCGCTCTTTCTCAACCTTAATGATTCTTATCCTTATTTTGCTTAAAAGCTCCCTAGCTACTTTTCCAGCCTCTTCCTTTGTCTGATATGTTCCGCTGAGTTCAATCCATGGTAGTTTTTCATCAATTTTTACCCAGATGGCATACAACACTTTCACCAGTGTGTTGTGAATTTAAAGGCTTGCTAATTAAAACAGTTATGAATTTTGGATATGGATTTTGAATTTGCAGGAAAAATAATTAAGGGAGTTGCTCACCAATTGTAAGAGGTTTGGGAGCGATATAAAAGGTGGAGTTTGAGGGCACGCTGGAAAAAGCCGCTTTGAAGGAGTGCCTATGGATGGAGAACAACGGGGAAAGCCGAGAAGGCGAAAACGATGATGCTAGCCAACAGCATACAAAAAGAACAGAACGCGAATTCACAGTTGCCCAGCTATGCCCTTCAAAGCCTCTACCTAAAAAAACAATTCGCTTATAGGACAGCGTTTTCATCCACAGTCTCCTTTTACCCTGTCGTACTTTTCCACCGAGTTTATGCAGGCTTTTTGAGGAGGGTTAGCTTATGGCCTTGAAGGTTAAACCGCGATTCGCCGAAACTCTAAAGCAGTCAGTGGCGGCCTACGCCTTCAACATTTTCGGAATAGCCGCCGGAACAATAATAGCCTATAATTCTGGACTTTTCGCAAAAGCGCCATGGGCAGTCGCAATTTATCCACCTATCCTCAGTGCTCGAGGGGTCATAGGCGGCTTATTTTGTGGACGTTTAAGCACTGCTCTGCACATTGGGACTGTTCACCCGCGCCTTTTCGGAAACACTAAAAGCTTCTATTTGCTCTTCCAAGCAATTGTAATCATGACTTTTGAAGCAAGCCTAATGATGAGCTTAATTGCAGCCTTTTTAAGCGGCTTTAAAGAATTTTTTAATTTGGTAAACGTTTTTATGGCTACAATGGCTTTGGCATTGGTTGTTATTTCACCGCTGACGCTGACGGTTTCTTTCATCTCCTTTAAGCACGGACTTGACCCGGACATAATCTTATACCCAATAGAATCCACAGTGGCAGACCTATTGATAACCTTAATTTATATTGCGGTACTTGGCCTCAATCTAGCAAACAGCCTTTTCGGGGGTTACGTCTTTACTTTTATAAGTTTGGCACTGCTCTTAACCTCCATATTCTTTTTAATTAAAAATGCAAGAGAGCCGGAGTTTATCAGAACATTGAAGGAATCCTTACTAACACTTGTTTTAGTCTCATTCATAGTTAATGTCGCCGGAGCCACACTGGGCAGAGTGGAAGAACTTATACGTGGAAAGAGGCTCAGCCAAGTCTACGTTGTTTATCCAGCGTTAATTGACACCATAGGTGATGTAGGCGCCGTAGTAGGCTCAACAGCTACAACAAAACTTGCCATCGGAACGCTTAAAGCATCATTTTCATCCATGAAAAACCATTTAACAGAAGTTTCAGGCGCATGGGCGGCATCCTTAATAATGTATTTTGCCTACTCTATACTAGCCCTACTGATAACCGGCACGATTGCCCCAACAAGCCTAATAACATTCACTTTTTTCCTCTTCACAGTCAACATTTTCGCCGCATTCCTAATAATTTTGGTTTCCTATTCCGTTGCCATCCTAACCTACCAGAAAGGTTTAGACCCGGACAATTTTGAAATTCCCATAGAGAGTTCCCTTGCTGATAGCATAACAACAATTTCGCTTCTTGTGGCGCTTATCTTGTGGGCCAGCATATTAGCTTGAACCGCTTCGAAAACCAGCCTCTGGGGATAAGAGTTAAAATATTCGCTGACGTAAATATTCTAGGCGGAGAGCCTAAAAAGCTATGCCTCACTTTGAAAAAATCGAGTATAAGCCCGTAACAGTGAGGGAAGTTCTCCGCGAAATGAAAAACCTTTCCGAACTAATGATAGACCTGGCTTATTCGGCTGCCCTCTTCAATGATAAGGACTTGGCTGAAGACGTTTTGGAACTGGAAAAACGCATAGACACGTTGGCTTACCACTTAGAAATGGTCACCATGGTGGCGGCAAGAGACGCAAAAGACGCAGAAGTGCTCGTCGGAGTTTCGAAGGTTGCTGCCGCAACAGACAAAATTTCAGACGCTGCCGCTGACATAGCTGCAATAGTGACGCAGAATATAGGTGTACATCCAATTGTGAGCGAGATCTTCGAAAGGGTTGAGGAGCGTTTAACAAAAGCCAAAGTAAGCGAAAAATCGGTTCTAGTTGAGAAGGAGATAGGCGAGCTTGAACTTGCCCCGAGAATGGGCATAGACATAATCGCCATATTCAGAGAAAACGACTGGATAATAAATCCAAAAGGAAAAGAGAAGGTTAAGGCCGGCGACATCCTTATCGCCCGTGGTACCCATGAAGGATTAAGAGAGCTGAGGGAACTCTGTGAGGGAAAACTGCTAAAGCTGGACTAGTTATGGCGGGAAAAAGCCTGAAAAAATTTGAAGAAATTGTTAAGCGCTTTGTAGAGCTTAAAGACACATCCGAGCTGATGATTGACTTGGCTTATTCAGCATTGCTTTTAAATAGTAAAGAGCTAGCTGAAGAAGTCCAAAAACTCGAAGAATACATGGATAAATTGCACACAGAATTTGAACTACTAGTCCTTTCAAGCAAATTCAAAAAAGATGAAGCTAAAGGCTTCTTAGGATTAATAAGGCTTGGCGTTGTTACAGAAAAAATAGCTGACGCTGCTGCACAAATAGCCGAAGTTGTTTTAAGAGGTATAGAACCCCACCCTGTTCTAGCCCTCGCCATAGAAGAGGCTGAAGAAACAATCACATATGCAAGGGTGGCGGAAAACTCGCCCCTCGCAAACAAAACTCTGCGGGAGTCCAGAATCCCCGAGGAGACAGGCATGTGGGTTCTAGCCATAAAAAGGGGAGAAAAATGCATACGGCCAAAACCAGATTCGCGAATACAAGCGGGTGACATTCTAATTGCTGCAGGCTATGCTGAGGGAGAAGAGGACCTAAAGAAACTTGCATCTCCATAAATATTGTTTTGGAAAAGATTAGTTGGAATAAGTATTCTGAATTCATCATCACTATGACTCGGAGTCCAATTTAATTTGAAGGGAGGAATAGCTACGAAAAAGAGGGAAGACTCTGCAGAAAACAAAAAGCCACACATGTCCACACCTCTATGCGGGAAAAGCTTATAAACCCTATAAAAGTTGAAAATGTTGAAAAAGGCGCGTTTATGAAGCGTGCCCTCTACTGCCTAACAAAGATAACGGTTGAAAAACCAGTCTTCATATTTGCCGTTGAGCCGAAAATTTATGAAGAGAAAAGCGAAGCTGAAGAAAAAACCCTTGGCAGAGAAAAAGCGTGACATTCAAACTATCCCGGAGAAAATGAATGCAAACATTATTTCGGATATTCAAGCAAGCGCTCATCGAAGGAAGGCATCCTAGAAGAGTGTACTGTATGCGAAAAAATAGTGCAGTACATGCTTAAAACTATGGTTGGTTGCCAATGATACACACCTCTTTTAAACATTCAAAACACCCCATAGAATTTGTGGGAGACAGTATAAATGTCGGCGGTTCTATAGGAAAAGGTTCCAAACGCCACAGCTCCTGCAATGCAGATGAAAAGGCTTAATCCTGAATCAGTTACGGCTATTGCCACAGGCTTCCTTAAGAATAAACCACAAGGAGTAAAACGAAAAGTTTCTCTAGAAGTGGGAATTTACAGGTTGAAGTGGAGATGAAAAAACTTACGGCTATAATTCACGTGGACGCTGAAACCCAGGAAATAACAGCATACAAAATTCAGCCAAAGGGTGAGGAAGGTTCCCTTTCATCGTTTCCACCAAAAAATAGTTTTGTTAGTTTTTGGATAGCCGCAGCAATAAGCGTCGCTTTACACTTGGCTTTAAAATGTTAGGATTTGTAAGGCACTACTTTTTGGTTTTACTCTTTCCCTTCTCCTCTGTTTCCGCCGCTTCCGTGGACTCTTTGACCGCTTCCTCTTTCTTCTCTTCCTCCTCGATCTCGCTTGTTATCTCTTCTATTGGTTTTGGTGGTGGCGTAGTAGCCATAGTCCAGCCTATCCAGGCACCAATACCCATTATGGCTATAAAGGCTATAAAAACTGGTATTATAACCGCCCAGATACGTACTTGTATTTCATCTACTGGACCAAATATTCCAAGCACTACCTTTGGAAAGAACACTATTAATGTGTATAACACAGCAATAACCACACAAACAAGAAATATTGCTCCGCCTATTGATTGATCTTTGCTTACCATATAGCTTCACCACACAAAGCCATGTTTATTGTTTGTTCTCCTTTTAAAGTTTACCATGAAAGCGGAGTGCTATTTTGTTCCCATTTCCCACGTAGCCAAATAGTTTTTCTGCTCTTCTGTCAGCTCGTCTATTTTTACGCCTATTGCCTCAAGCTTCAACTTTGCCACCGTTTCGTCTATCTCTTTTGGAACAGGGTAAACTTTTGGCGGCATTTTCTCGTTCTTGACTAGATATTCAACGCTTAAGGCTTGGTTTGCAAAGGACATGTCCATAACCTCTGATGGGTGCCCCTCAGCAGCCGCCAAGTTTACAAGTCTCCCCTCGGCCAGCAAGTACAGCCTCCTGCCATCTTTTAACGTGTATTCTTCAAGATTTTGTCTGACGGTTCTCTTTGAAGCAGCCAATTCTTCGAGGTCTTTAAGGTTTATTTCGACGTTGAAGTGGCCGCTGTTGGCGAGGATAGCTCCGTCCTGCATTTTCTCCATATGCTCTTTTCTAATGACGTTTATGTCGCCCGTGGTTGTTAAGAAAATGTTGCCTATTTCGGCTGCCTCGCTCATTGGCATTACGCGGAAACCGTCCATGACAGCTTCAAGAGCTCTTAATGGGTTTACTTCTGTAACTATAACATTGGCGCCCATTCCCCTTGCCCGCATTGCAACTCCCCTGCCGCACCATCCATAGCCGCAGACAACAAAGTTTTTCCCAGCCAGAAGAATGTTTGTAGCTCTTAAAATGCCGTCTATTGTACTCTGCCCTGTTCCGTAACGGTTATCGAACAAATACTTTGTGTAGGCATCGTTAACGGCTATTATCGCGTATTTTAGGGATCTGGATCTTTCCATGGCCCTAAGCCTTAAAACACCTGTTGTCGTTTCCTCGGTGCCTCCTTTAACGTTTTGAAGCGCATCTGTTCTTTTGCTGTGAACCGTGCTGACTAGGTCTGCTCCGTCGTCCAGTGTTATTAGTGGCTTGTGGTCTATAACCTTTTCAATGCACCAGTAGTACTCGTCTGCTGTTTGACCACGCCATGCGTAGACGTGAACACCTTTCTCTGCAAGCGCAGCTGCAACCTCATCCTGTGTTGAAAGGGGGTTGGAGCCACAAATGGCAACTTTTGCGCCACCAGCGAGGAAAATGTCAACCAACACGGCTGTTTCCTTTGTGACGTGGAGGCATGCGCCGAGCACAACACCCTTTAACGGTTTTTCTTCGCTGAACCTTTTCTTAATTTGGTTTAGAACGGGCATATGCCTTGAAGCCCATTCTATTTGCAGTGCTCCCTTTGGGGCTAAGCTTTCATCTTTAACTTTGAAGCTTGCCATTAAATCGCCTTCCCGCTATGCCATTTCCAACCACAATTATTTAACATTGTGCTTGAAGCTTTTCTAAAAGACGGTTTTTAGCCTTCTCAACCATTTTCATAACCTTCTCAACATTTAGAGTTGTTAAGCGCCTATTTTCCATGACAATTTTACCATTAATTATGACTGTTTCAACGTCCGCTGATTTTGCGGCGTAAACCAAATGGCTAAATTCATTATGTAGTGGGCAGAGGTGTGGCTTCTCAAAATTTATAATGGCTAAATCCGCCTTTTTTCCAACCTCTATTGAGCCTATATCATTTTCCCAGCATAATGCCCTCGCCCCATCCAAAGTTGCCATTTTTAGAACTTGCTGCGCAGACATAACCGTCGGATTTCCGCTAACCCCCTTGTGAAGCAGAGCTGCAACCTTCATGACTTCGAACATGTCCGCCGTATTATTAGAGCATGGACTATCTGTACCAAGGGAAACTGTTATGTCACGCTCCAACATATTTGGAATTGGACTTATACCAGAAGCAAGCTTTAGATTTGAAATTGGATTGTGGGAAACCTTAACGCCTCTGGCTTTCATTATCGCCATATCCTTATCTGTTAGGGCTACACAGTGGGCTGCAATGACATGTTCGTTTAAAACGCTTAAAGAGTCCAAATACTCCATTATGCCACCTTTCACATCAACGTTGAAGGCCTTCTTTATCTTTTCAGCCTCGTTGAATGTTTCGGCTACGTGGATATGCCATATGATTGGCGCCCTTTCAGAACCGTACTTCTTGTTGAATTCGTCACGTAAAGCATACAGCTCCTTCATGTATCCCGGGTCAACAGTATAAGGCGCATGAGGGTCAACACTAACGCGGATAAGCCCGCCAGCCTTATTGTGCCAGTTTTTTGCTAAATCCTCTAACGCCCTTCTGTCTTCATCCCTTCTCCATGAAAAGCAAACATGCCCAACAACGCCCCTGATGCCAGCTTCCGCAAAAGCTTTAGCCTCATTTTCCATGGGCTTGTAGTGATACATTGTGTTGACGGTTGTTGTGCCACCCATTATGGATTCCACGGCAGTTAGCAAGCTGCCAACGTAGATGTCTTTGGCTGTCATAAGCCCTTCTATAGGCCATATCCATTTTTCAAGCCACTCTTGCAAGGGTAAGTCGTCAGCGTAACCCCTTAGTAGGCTCATGGCCGCATGTTGGTGAGTGTTTATAAGTCCAGGAATTACAACCTTTCCTTTGGCGTTTATCTTCTCGTAACCGCTTGCATATTTCCCTAGCATCTGTCCAGCTTTCCCAACGTCAATTATTGTTTCGTCCTGTATCGCTATGGCGCCATCGCGGATTATTTCATTTCCCCGCATTGTTACTATGGTTCCGCCGTGAATTAGAAGGTTCAATTTTGGCGCCCTCTCCGCTTATTTGACCATGCCATTATTAGGAGGGTTATGCCAGCCGTGAAGAATATTGCCTCAAAAAACTCGTGATGCAGCATATCGGCAAGGTCAAAAGGTCTCTGCCGGAAAATAGTATGATGGATAATCAGCAAGAGTCCGATAGCGATTAAAAATGCGCTTATGGCTTCTGTTTTAACCATAACCTTCACATGTCAGCCCTAACGCTTTTAGTTTGCACTTCCAAGAACTTTTAAGCTTTCTTATACTTCGCAATTCTTCAAAGCCTTTTTCGCTAAACTTATAATGTGTACAATCTCTATTTCTGCTGAACAATTGAGGGAAAATTTTGCCCACCGCCGAAAAGTTTCGCGTAATAAAGCCTGAAATCCGCGTCTTGGGAGTTGATGATGGAGTATTTAAGCGCCATACCAAAGGTTTAGTGCCTGTTGTAGGCGTTGTTTTCCGCGGCGGATACTGGCTTGACGGGGTAATGCACACAAAGGTGAAGGTTGACGGATTTGAAGCCACGAGAAAAATCACGTCTATGATAACGAGTTCACCACACTACAAGCAGTTAAGGATCATAATGCTTAACGGGGTAACGATTGCTGGCTTCAATGTTGTGGACATAAAAAAGCTTAATGAAGCCACCGGGCTTCCGGTGATTGTCGTGACGCGGGATAAGCCTAACTTTGACGAAATCCGCGAAGCCCTAAAAAAGCTTTCAAAAAGTGAGGAGCGCTGGAAAGCCATACTTAACGCTGGAGAACTTTACGAAGTACCCATACGGGGTGGGAAAGGCAAGGTTTACATGCAGACGTCTGGAATTTCCGAAGAAGATGCGAGAAAGATTCTTCAGTTAACATCAACGCGGAGCTACATACCCGAAGCACTTCGCGTTGCACATTTGATTGCATCAGGCCTTAGCACAATATAGTAGTATAATCCTAATTATCAAAAGAAAAAGTTTAAAAGACACTAAAGCATGGGAAAACAAACGGAAACCGGAGTTTAAAGCTATGGAATTTTGCCCAAAATGCGGAACACGCCTCGTGCCAAAAAAGGCAAAATCTGAGAATAAAGAATCCATCACACTTACTTGTCCAAAATGCGGCTACAAGAAACGCATAGTAAGCGAAAAAGCCGCACCAAAAGTTGCAAAAATCATCCAGCACAATCCACAACAACAAGTCGCCGTAATAGGCAAGGAAGAACAAAAACTCAGAACCCTTCCAACGGTCAGAATAGAATGCCCAAAGTGTGGAAACAACACCGCTTACGTCTGGCAAGTGCAAACACGCGGGGCAGATGAATCCTCAACCCAGTTCTTACGCTGCACAAAATGCAGCTACACATTCAGAGAATACTCATAAAAGATATTTCAAAGAGCAGAAACATGGCACCCTCTATTACTTAATCATGCAACATCAAATCTTTTATAGCTCTCAAGCCATATCCAGATTAAAAGGTGGAGCAAGTGTTTAAGCTTAAAGTTTCAGACGCCAAACTTTTAAGGGACATGGCGACAGCCATATCCATCCTCGTCGACGAAGCCACATTCCAAATAACGCCGGAAGCCCTAAAGCTTAGGGCAATGGACCCATCCCGCGTCGCCATGGTGGACTTCGAGTGGCCAAAAACAGTCTTCGACGAATACGTCTGCACCGAGCCAACAAAGATGTGCATAAACATAGGCGAGCTTTTAAAACTTCTGAAAAGGGCTGGAAAGGACGAGATTATTGAGCTAGCCCTAGACGAGAAAACTGGACGCTTGCAATTAAAGATAGCAGGGAAATACACGCGAAACTTTACAATGCCAACCCTTGAGGCATCAGAGGAGGAGGTGCCAACACCAAAAATAACATTTAACGTAAGAGCAAAAGCCACAACGGACGGCTTACGCCAAGCAGTAGAAGATGCTGAACTCGTAAGCGATCACGTCCGCATAGAGGCAGACAACGAAAAACTGGTTTTCCAAGCCTCAGGCGACCTTATGGGCGCCACAATAGAGCTGAAAAAGGGAAGCGACGCCCTGCTAGATCTAGAAGCAAAAGAACCGTCAAGGGCAACATTCAGCCTAAGCTACCTTTCGGAAATAATTAAGGCAGCTTCAGCCACATCAGACATAGCAACCCTCGAATTCTCAACAGACATGCCAATAAAAATAGACTTCCAACAAGCAAAAGAAGGAAAACTAACCTTCTACCTAGCTCCAAGAATAGAAACAGCCTAAGTGAAAAAATGCAGCCCACAACAGTTAAATTCACAAAAAATGACTTGGCTAAATATCCTTTCCTAAAAGAGGCAGCAGAATACGTAAAGACCCTCGACTTAAAAATTG
The DNA here is from genome assembly GCA_018396955.1 of Candidatus Bathyarchaeota archaeon. Lineage (GTDB taxonomy): Archaea > Thermoproteota > Bathyarchaeia > Bathyarchaeales > Bathycorpusculaceae > JAGTQI01. The sequence goes on from JAGTQI010000019.1 coordinate 9,823, forward strand.
AAGACATTGCAAGCCCAGAATTCACCCAAATTCTGGAACGCGCCGAAGAAAGAATCGAAGAAGCAATATTATACGCAATAATAACAAGAAAAACCCGTAATGAAGAGATAGAAATCCTATCATTCCCAACAGCGATAATGCTTGCAGCAGCCACCCAAATACCATTCATAAAGAGGAGATATGCCTTAGCAGAGGCGAAACAAGCTTACAACAACATGAAAAACGAGCCTCCAGAAAAAATTTTGGCAATAGCAAACAACTTCCGATGGAAAATCACAACAAAAATAGATGCAGACGCGCCATACCAGTTTAAACTTCATTTCACCGACTACCTAAGAAACACAACAAACCTAAGAGAGAAAAAATGGAAACTGGTAAACCGCCTACTTAAAAACGGAAACGTTTACCTGACACTAAACGAAACCGCAAGACTCCTAAGCGAAGAAATCAGAAAGCACATGGAAAAACGCCTAGAAATAAAAGACTTGCCAGAATTTCCAAAAAAAATAGCAGAAATAGTTGAAAAAATTAAGAGCTTAACACTCGAAAAAGTCAGCAGAGCTGAAATAGAAGGTATTTCAAAAACCCAAAAGAAGGATGCTTTTCCACCATGTATAAAAGCGCTCTATGACGCTGCATCCAAAGGGCGTCATATATCTCACATAGGCAGGTTCACCCTAACGTCCTTCCTTGTGAACATAGGAATGCCAACAGAAAACATAATTGAACTATTCAGAAACTCATCAGACTTCAACGAACGCCTAACCCGCTACCAAGTTGAACACATAGCAGGCGAAAGAGGTTCAAGAACCCGATACAAACCACCAAAATGTGACACCCTCAAAACGCATGGACTATGCATAGAAACGGATGAAACGTGCAGAAAAGTAAACCATCCATTAACATATTACAAAATGAAATAGGACAAAATGAACAAGCAGTTACAAGCAAAATTCATAACCAACGCGATAAACTTAAATGTTAACTCTTTAAAAAAGATGAGCAAGGTAAGGTTCAGCGTTGAGCATACAGAAAATAGTAAGCATAGTTATCCCCGTCTTAAATGAAGAGAAAGGGCTTCAAAAAGTATTAGATGAAATCCCAAAAAAAAGACTTGAAGAAATAGGCTATGGATGCGAGATTGTAATAGTAGACGGCGGGTCCACCGATCGTACAAGAGAAATAGCCTACAAAAATGGGGCAAAAGTTGTACTAGAACCACGCAGAGGTTACGGAAGAGCCTACAAAACTGGTTTCTCACATGCAAGTGGAGATATAATAGTAACATTAGATGGAGACCACTCATATCCAGCCTACCTTATTCCAAAACTTGTTAAAATGTTAGAAGAATATAGGTTGGATTTCATTTCAACAAACAGAATGAAAAAGTTTACACATAAGAGCTTCCCATGGCTCCACCTTGTAGGAAACAAAATGCTGACTTTCATCACGAGACTATTGTTCAGAGTGAACATTAACGATTCACAATCGGGAATGTGGGTTTTCCGAAAAAGCATGCTGGACAAAATAGACTTTATAGCGGACGGCATGGCGTTTTCAGAGGAAATAAAAGTTCTTGCCTTCAGACTGTTTAGGGCGGCGGAAATATCAGTACCCTACAGAAAACGCATAGGAAAGCAAAAACTTAATACATTGGTGGACGGAATGAAAAACACATTACACCTATTTACCCTGAGATGGTACTTCTTCCCATCAAAACCATCATGGCTGCCAACTTATATGCTCATCAATTTACCGGAAAACAACCGCATCCCCATATTGCCAGATTTAAGACGAACGATAATATGCTAAAAACGCCTTCGCCCCACTAAACCAAACACTAACATCTTATAATTTGATCACTTGAAAATTCTACAGAGCCAAATTAAGATAACCAGAAAATGGAAGGAGAATAAATGCCCCGGAAATTAAGGGTTTTAATGTTTAGTGATTATTTTTACCCGCATGTAGGGGGTGGCGTGGAAAAGGTTGCTTACGAATTATCTAAAAGGCTTGTGAAGATGGGATGCAATGTTTTGGTAATCACGTTGGGGGAAAATTCTTTATTCTACAATGTTGATGGCATTAAAGTTTGCAGGGTAGCAGGCATAGACTTATCAAAATTTTTTCAGATGCAATTGTCGTTTCCAAAGAGTATTAAAAAAGTTTTTAATGTGGCGAAGGAATTTTCTCCAGACATAATACATGCCCATAATATTTTCTTCACCACATCATTATTGGCTGTGCTAATTAAACGCGTTTCCCATCAAAAACTAGTTTTTTCCGCCCATTTAGGCAGCATTGACAACCTTGCACTTTTAGGACGCTGGAAGGCTTTAGCTGCAAGAGCTTATGAAAAATTTTTTGGAAAAATTATTCTAACCTCAAGCGACGCCATTATAGCCGTAAGTCACGCAGTTCGGCAACACATAATTTCATTGGGTGCTTCACCGAAAAAGGTTACCGTCATTCCGAACGGTGTTGACCTTGAAGAGTTTAGTTCGTCTTTTTACATGCAAAGAAGCATTAAACCTGACGTGATTTTTGTCGGGAGACTCATTCCGAATAAGGGGTTAGAATACCTTGTAAAGGCTGCAAAAATACTGGTAAACAGCAAAGTCACAAAGGTAAGGTTTAGAATTGTTGGAGACGGCCCCTACAGACAACAACTCGAAAAGCTTGTCGCAAGGTATGGACTTGCACCCTATTTTGAATTTTTGGGGCGCGTTCCAAAAGTTTCGGAGATACTAAGGAATGGCGGAATTTTTGTTCGTCCCTCTTTAACCGAGGGAATGCCCCTTACAGTCCTTGAGGCAATGGCTTCGGGATTACCAATAATCGCAACACGTGTAAGCGGCACATCAGAAATTATCATTCATAACGAAACGGGGATTCTCGTAGAGCCCGGTGATGTAAAGCAGCTTGCTGAAGCCATAAAATACATACTCGAATCACCAAGCGAAGCATTAAGGCTTGGACGAAATGCGCGAGCTTTCATTGAGCATCATTACAGAGAAAGGTTTAGTTGGGATGCTGCAGCCTCGAATGTTTTATCTGTTTATGAATCGTTAAATTTGTTAAAGTGAAGCGTATGCTTAAAGTGGGTGTAGTTGGGTCTGGATGGGTAGCGGTAAACCGTCACATTCCAGTATTAGTTAAAGATCCAAGAGTTAAGATAATCGGTATCGTTGGCAAAGCCAAAGACGAGACCAGAAAAGCTGTAAAAAAATTTGCTGGAATAATTCATTGGACATTATCGATATTTGTACGCCGCCATTCACTCATTGTGAAATTGCTGTTAAGGCAGCCGAATCTGGTTGCTTTCAGCCTTTAATTCTCCAAGAGATGAGTGGATTATGACAATCATTGGGACAAAACGAGTAGCAATAATCGACTTTTTCCGCGACACAATAATAGAGTTGAAAGAGGGAGGTAGACACACACCCTTTGAAGTGCTGGTGAATTCATTAAACTTCCTATAGCAAAAGACCAAGGAAACAGCAAACTCAAGCTTCCGATTTCTTGCAAAAAGCCTTTACTTCGGACACGACGAAATCATTCGCAAATTTATCGACGCTGTGGAAAAGAATACCGAGCCGCCTGTGCCAGCCAAAGATGGTAAACTTAGTCTTAAAAATAAATAATTGAACAAATATTAAAGAGGGGCGGATACTCTCCAGATTAGGATTGAAGGGATACCTTGAAAATTGCCACCTCATCATTTTCGTATACTTTTGAAAAATTGCTTTTATCGCAATTGAACCATTCAAATTCTCTCCTACGGTTTACATCGATCATGATATAGTCTATTTCCATCTCCTTGATTAGCTTGTAGGCATTGAAATACAAAACTTGACTGGAGCCTACAGCCATAAGCTTGGGAAGCATAAATCTCAAACGAATCACAGCGTTATTAGGCGGATTATCAAATACGAGCATCGCAAATTCCCGCTCCTCTTCATTTGTCAGTCTAGCGTATGTATAAACCGTTCCATCATAGTCTACATATATATTTAGCCGAACGTAAACCCCCATAGAAGTGGTCATTTCAATCTCAATATCTTTGTTATTCCTTTTAAAATAGCTGTTAAGGTCTACAAAGTCTGACTTTAAAAGAGGTACAAAGATTTTTGTTATGTTGGCTTGAAGGATCTTAAAAGAAACTTCAACTGTTGAATTATCCGATATGCGTACACTTTTAACTAGAACGGATAAATCACGAATGGTATATGATATGTTAACGCTATAACCGATGCTGGGATTTTTAACCGTGTCTTTTATGCTGCTTAAAGTTATGTTTGTGCCTTGGCCGTATGTGATTATTGTTTGGTCATCGGCAAGAAATAAAAGTCTATCATAGAAATCTCCAATGTTTACACTTATTTCCGGGTTGCCTACACCCGCCGGAAAGGTCTCAGCAACCATCACAAAGTCGTTTAAAAGAACGTCTGTGCCTGAAAAGAGTATGTTGGCTCTTTGAGCTGCTTCCTTTTCATCATAATAAATTAGGAAACGTAAATATGATGTTGCGACGCATTTCCGATCAGCAAATCCCTCAACCCACCAGCCATAATTATGCCCAACACCTTCACCATCCCGTTTATATGGCCCTGACGTTGCAATGATTGAGTATTGTGGAGTTTTTTCTTTTAAGTATTCGAGCGCGTCCAATACTTGGGGCGTTAAAACTTTATAATATGAAACCTTGTTAGAAAGATAGGGAAAAGACATGAAAATAGGCGCAGAAATTAAGACAATTAAACCTGCTAAAGAAACCAATTTTACAAAATGGTTAAAACCTTCAAGCTTCAGTAGCAACTTTTTAACAAAAATAGGTACGCCTAAAAATAAAGGTATTGGCCAGAAGTAGACCCATCTTGCCGGGTGTTGGGTGAAAAAAATTGGCAAACATCCGCTGATAAAGAGAGCTGCTAATGTTATGCCTAATAGCTTATCTTCCCTTATTAGACTTAAAACTCCAATGATCCCCAGAAATAAGAGGACGGCGGTAAACGAATTTTCCCATGGATAATGAATTAAAGAATTAAGCGTAAGTTGATTAGCCGGTGAAAAATTCGTTTCGCGTAAAACAGCCGAGTTTAGAATGTGAGTATAACTAAATATGTAGGGTGCACTTAGAATAGAACCCATCAACCCAATTATTAGCGTGGATTTGGCTAGATTCTTAAAATTATTGTCCCCGCGTTTTTTATGCCACGCCACCAAAAGTAAGAAAAGAAAAGAGAGAAAAAACATGAGGAGATGTGCTGCCGCTAAATAATGTGAACCAACAGTTACACTGATAAAGAATGCGGCTAAAAGTTTGTTCCTCATGTTTTTAAAATTCCTTATGCAGTTAGTCCAGAATATAAGAAAGGATGTAAGAAAAGCAAGCGCCAGCATATTGGCGTTCCCGCCCCACCCAATCATTTCAGAATAAAGCGTATTAAAAACAATTAAAAGGGAAGATATTATGGGAAGGATGCCTCCTCCAAATATTTTCTTTGCCGCTAGGAAATAGGGGAAAACAATTACTGAAAAAGTAAAGGCTGCACATGCTATCAACGCGGTTATTTCGTCTAAAAATAATAATGAAAAACTTAGTAAAATGGGATAAATCGGCGGATACCGCAACCCTCCACCTACAACATCTAAACCTCTCAAAACGTCAGCCCATTTAAGATATGCACCATAGTCGGCTCCCAATCCATTGTTAAAGCGGATTATATAAAACTTCAAAAGGAAAGAGGCCAAAAAAATCAGCGTTACCAAGACTATTTCTGGGGGCTTCTTAGCTTTTTCATAAAGGCAAGCCAAGATTCCTTTCTTGTTGTTCATCATAACATGTTGTAAGACTTAGCGAGCATATTTAACCTTTTAAAAACCAGAGTACAAGTTCACATAGCTTCGTAGATTCAATAACGGTATTCTGCCTTTCATGTCTTTTGATCAATTGCTGACACTGTTATTGCGAAGATTTTACATAAGCGCTTGTTTGAACAATCTGAACCAGCTGAGATGTTAGAAAAACGACATGACGATAAAGTCATCGAGTGTGGGTATCTGTATGTACTGGAAAGATAGAAGAGTCTTGGTTACAGGTGGTGCAAGCTTTATTGGCAGTCACCTAGTTGAAAGGCTTGTCGAACTTGGAGCGGATGTCACGGCTGTGGATAATTTTAGCAGTGGGAAAATGGAAAACCTTTCACAATCTCTATCGTGGATACATATTGTGCGGATGGATTTGGAATGGTGCAGCCTCGAGGATATCATAGAAGCCTTTAAAGGTCAAGAGGTTGTTTTTCATCTAGCCGCGGCTAACGGTGGTAGAGGATATATTCATAACCATCCGGCTGATGTGTACTCAAATTTTGCCATAGACTACCACGTGTTCGAGGCATGTTTAAAGGCTGACGTTGAAAGGTGATTATGGCAAGCAGCGCGTGTGTCTACCCACCAAAACTTCAGTCAACTACTGGGTCGGATTATCTACCGAAGGAGGATGACGCTGACCCATTTAAACTGAATGAACCTCTAAGCGCCAACATAGAGTACGGTTGGGCCAAGCTAATGGGAGAAGTACAGCTTATCGCCTTCATAAAACAATACGGAATGAAGGGCTGCATACTCAGTAAAGGCATACGGCCTAGAGAAAACGAGACCCACGCGATTATTGCCTTAATTTACAAAGCCTTCGAGAAATGGATCCATACGTCATATGGGGTTCCGGAGAACAAGAAAGAGATTTCACATATGTTTCAGATATAGTTGAGGGAACAATTTTGGCAGCTGAAAAAGTAACTGATGGAACACCGATTAATTTAGGGACAGAGGTACGATACAAGATAAAGGATGTAGCCTTCAAAATATTTGACATAATGGGATGGAAACCCAAGCGTATAATCTTTGATAGGTCTAAACCTGAAGGAGTTGCAGTAGAGCTCTAGACATTTCAAGGGCAAAAAATCTTTTAGGCTGGACACCCGAGGTCAACCTCGAGGAGGGTCTACGTAGAACAATTCAGTATTATGTAACCACACATAAACCTAAAGGGTACGTTGACGAAAAATATTGACGGAGCATACGGTTGTATGACTGAAAAGGTCATCGACACATTTACCACTAAAATTGGAAAAGCCCTTGTTGTCATACTTATGCCCGTGCATTACGAGGAAGAAACTATTGAGGAGACAGTCTTCGCTTTTTTATAGTGTCATAGGTTCTAAATTACCAGTGGAAAAAATAAGCGAGAAAATACCACTAAAAGCTATACTTTCTTCTTCCCGGAAGGGCTATGCTGGTGGAATTAAGAATGGGTTAAAGTTGGTTGAAGCTGAATATGTTTAAATAACAGATTCTGATGGACAACACGATCCCTATGATTTTTGGAAACTTTGGAATTGCGAACAAAGTATGACATAGTAAGCGGTTGAGGAAGAGAAGGGCTGATGCTTTTTATAGGAAAAGTTATGTCCAAAGTATTCCAAACGATGGTAAGACTCGCGTTTAACCTTCCAAAATTGATGGATATTACAGCACCATTCAAACTTATGAGAACGATGTAGCTAAAGAAATAGCAAGCGAATGCCAATATATGAATGAAAGTTTATGGAGCGAGTTCATGATGAGGGCGTACAATAAAGGTTTTAGCATAGCAGGAATTCCGGTTAATCATAAGAATAGAGCCGATAACAGCTCAACTCGCGTTTATAAGCCTTGGAAAATTCCAAAAATCGCATATGAGCAGCTCACAGCATTGTTTAAGCTTAGAACCAAACTTGATGGCAAAGCAGCGGGAATAAAATATGTTTAAGATTGAGAAACTGAAATTTCCTGTACAACTTATTGTGTGCATAGCCATTCTGGCATGGCTTCTTCAAAATGGCTGATTTAAAGGATGTATTTGCAATCCTTCCAAAAAACAACCCGTTAAATTTGGTGGCAGCGGTGTGCCTTTTCTTAACAGCCTCAACATTTGTTGCACTAGCCCTGTATGCTCCACTGAGATGTTCAAACCTAAAACTTTCATTACGGAAAGTAACCATGGCTAGCTTCGCCGGTCAACTTTTAAGCGACATCACACCGGTTCGTTCCGGTTATTTCCTTAATAATTTAGCCGATGTGACGGTTGAGCAAGGTACGACGGGATTTTTACCACGGGAGGAATTAACGCTGTTATAAAAGTTGCAATATGTTTAATAGGAATGGCATATTTTACAAGTTTTCTACCTTTAGCATAGAGATAATCAACGCGATAACCATTGGAGTTTTAATATTACTCGTAGGAGGTGACCTGCAGTTTTCGTTAGCAAAGTTGAAGATGTAACAATATGAATGTTTGATTAACAATGTAGGCGGAGGATCGGGAGGATAATTGTAAGCCTTGACAAGTGCAAAGGTAAGCGATACTAATACTAGAGACACGGTTACAGCGCTGAAACATCCATGATGCATCATAGATAATGCACAGCTTTACAGCTTGTAAAGAGATGATCTAGATGACATCAAAACCCATTATTAACCTTATAGTTAGAAATATAGTTAGAAATATTTAATTTGCGCATTGAACAATTAAATTCTATTAATTACTAAAACTAACATTTGAAGTGACTGAAATGAAGAAATATTGGTTCCACGTCACGCTGATTGCCTTTTACTGTCTACCCATAATTCTCTTACTCTTTCTAGACTACTACAACATTGAAGGTTATAATTATATTTACAATCCTGCAACGCAAAATTTTGAGAGGTGGGATCCTTACAACGTCTTTTTTAACCAGAATTTTGTTTTTGAAGCAACATGGAAGGGAAGGATGTTTTACCTATTTTTTATGTGGCTTATATTTATCGAATCAATAATTTATTGGAATGAGCTAGCAGATGAAAAGCCAAAAAAGCGTTTTCTGATAATTGTTTCGCTTACATCTGCATTTGTCCCAACGGTTTATATCATGGCAGTAAATTATTTTGGACTAGATCTTGCGGTACTAAAGGCAGGATTTAGCTTTGGAATCCGTGCCATCTCTCCTGAGGGGCGCCCTTGGGACTTTTTATATCTTCAATGGCCTTTATCATGTGAATATATAGTGTTCTCCGTATTCTTTATAAGTGCAGCAATATTTGCTTATAGATTAAAAGGTCTGAAATTTTTCTCGATTTCCTTCGTACTCATCGCAGGAATTGGTGCAGCTTATATGTTCGATACAATCTATCCTTTTGGAGTTTTTAAACCCTTACAAGCATTCGCGCTTCCAACAGCAGCGACTGCCGCCGCTGTTTTAGACCTTTTGGGATATAAGACATCTTTAAATTTCCCCGTATACTCATCTCTAACGAACTCTAATCTTCCGCGTTTGAGTATATGGAATGGAAAAGCTTATGCTGCTGCAGATATCGGTTGGGCTTGTTCCGGCGTTCATAGCTTACTTTTATACGTGTTAATCATTTTAGTCTTCTTTAAAAGGACGGAGATATCTTCCTTTCGTAAACTTGCATACTTCGTGATAGGTTTTATTGGAACATACTTTGTTAATGTTCTCCGAATATGTTCGTATCTTTTCATATACCTTTATCAAGGAAGGGTAGCTGCAAATACTTTTCATGATAGTTATGGTGAGCTATACTTCTTTACGTGGATATTTGCGTATATTGCTTTAATTGCTTCTATACAAAGATACATGCTTGTGGAGCGCACAAGGAGCGCTTTCAAAAATGCCAAAACTAATTTTTCATCTTGGTTTAAGCTAATGAAACAAAAGATTAAATTTAAAATAGGTCGCGTACATAAACACAAAACTTATATTTCTACCTAATTCTGAGAATTCGAAGAGCTTGAAGCAAAAATCGTTGTTCTTTATTCGGGAAATGTTTCGTAAATATTATAAAGAAGGATTCTCTCTAAACGCTGTTTTCCCAAAAGTTGATAGACGGGAGTTTGGTTTTGTATCTTTTGAAGGTCAAATGGTTCGCCATAAAGGCTTCCAAAACTTAGAGGAGGTAAGAGTTTTCATGCAAAGCTTTGTCCCGCGCGATGCCTATTATTCATGTGCCTATTACGAAAATCCCATGGCGGAGATGGAAAGGAAATGCTGGCTTGGAGCAGACTTAGTCTTTGACATTGACGCAGATCATATCCCTACACCCTGCAACAAAGTTCACGATGAATGGATCTGTTATAATTGCGGATTCGCTGGGAGAGGAATTACACCCAAAAACTGTCCAGTATGTAACGGCGAAAAGTTTGAGACAAGCACATGGTTATGCCAAGACTGTTTGGACGCTGCAAAGAATGAAGCGATAAAGCTTCTAGATATTTTAAGAAGCGATTTCGGTTTTTCTGATAAGGATATTCATGTATACTTTTCAGGGCATAGGGGCTACCATGTTCACATAGAAAATGAGCTTATTCAAGGCCTTGACTCTATTTCCCGTAAAGAGATAGTTGATTACATTTGTGGCATAGGCTTTGATGGAAAAATAGGAAACTCGACAGGTTGGCATGCTCGAATTCGAAAGGGACTGTACCGTTTTTTGTCAAAGGCTGATAAAGAAGACTTTATAAGGATGGGTTTAAAGAGAAACATTGTTAAAGCCCTACTAAATAATAGAGAAAAGATTTTGATGAATCTGGAACATGGTGAAATTTGGAGATCGGTGAAGGGTGTAGGTTTAAAAACTTGGGGAAAAATTTTCGACCGTTGTGCACAAGAGGAATTTGTTAAAATTGATACGGTTGTTACGGCGGATATTCATCGTCTTGTTAGAATGCCACATACATTACATGGCAAAACGGGATTCAAAAAAGTTGAGTTCCAAATTTCACGTATGAGCGATTTTGATCCGTTTAAAGAAGCCATAGCATTTAAAAAAGGAACAGTTAAAATTCTGGCTTATAACTCGCCACAATTCAGAATTGGAGAAGAGACTTTTGGGCCTTATAAAAATGTTAGAGTTGAGTTGCCGATAGCGGCGGCTTTGCTTCTGATTTGTAAGGGTAAAGCGGAGGTTTATCAAGAAAATGTATGAAGAGGTATACAAACTTTGGAAGAATGAGATGGAAAGAGCGGAACTTGGAGAATTGCCAAGGGACTTCTATGTAAGAGCAGCCGAATATTTAAAAAGACTCAGGGAAGAGGCGCGAATGGTGGACAAGAAAGCGGCGAAAGCGAGGCTTCTAATTATTGAAGAGCAAAATGTCAAAAGAATGCTGTACGAAATTGTTCAGTCGAGGCGTAAAAAAATTGCTAAAAAGACCATAATGGAGAGAAAAATTCCATTCGACCTTTTGCTGGATGAAGAACAGAACGTGTGTCGAGAATTTTTGCAATTTTCAGAAAATTTTCAGGAGTTTATGAAGCAGCTTTTAGAAAGTCGCCAATTAACAACTGCCGGCAAATATGTATCTGAAATGTCTGTATTGAGATTCCTAAAGGACGTCCCGGCAATTGTTGGGAAGGATATGAAGGTTTACGGGCCTTTTAAAGCCGAGGACGTCGCTTCTGTGCCGTTAGAGAATGCTAAGATTTTAATTAAGCAGGGATTAGCTGAAAGAATCAACATGGCCTGACAATAGTTTGAGGCTATACTGCTTATATCGAGGCGAAAAAGTATATGAGTGGGTGTTGTTTTCTTAATGCAAAGGTTGGCTGTGGTTTAGATGAATGTGCCAAAGGAGATTAGAACTTACTGTCCTAGGTGTAAGGCGCATCAGGTTCATACGGTTTCGCTTTATAAGGCTGGTAAGCGTAGAGCCTTGGCTAAGGGTGAGCGGCATCATGAGCGGGA
>JAGTQI010000020.1 GCA_018396955.1 Candidatus Bathyarchaeota archaeon
AGTTTAAGAATACTTCTTCACGTGTGATCTTTGGGTCGGCGTCTCTATTTCTGAAGGCGTTAAATGCGAATGAAGCTATGAGATTATCCTCTGTTCTTTCCTCCAAGCTTAGCAGAACTGTTGAGTCTCTATCTGATATGTCATAAATCGAAACTTGAACATCAGCATTAGAGCTAAATGTTGTATCAACCGGTTTCATTTCAAAGCGTAGCGATATTTTGTCAACGGTGGGATCCCATATTGGCTTCGGAGTGGTTGTTGCCGTTGGATTCGACACTACGTAAAATTGGTCTGCCACTATTAGAAGATCGTTTACACCATCACTATTGACATCTGAAACTATGGCTTGAGGCATTATAGTGAAGGATAGACTCCAAATTACAGATAAGTCGCTTCTAAGAACTCCAAGCTCCAGATTTTCTGTATCAGAGGCGATTATCTCTAGGGAACCGTCACCGTTGATATCGTTTATTGCGTTTACATAGTTATAGCCTCTTCTGCTCTTGATAAGGTTCAAATTGTAATCTAAAATACGCAAGTATCCATCACTACATCCAACTATAATTTCATCTTTTCCATCCATGTTTATGTCTGCAATTGCTACGCTGTTCCACCATGAGTCGGACGGGCCAGTATATGTTTCTAGTATTGTTCCGTCGATGCCCATTTTGTAAATTTCTGCAATTCCAGGATAATGAAATGGCTCATGTCCATGGAATACTATTAGTTCCTTTAACCCGTCTCTGTCTAAATCGATGATTCTCGCAAATGCACCACCGTGGGAGTGTGTATCATGAATTTGCTTTGTAAGTATTTCATCACCCATCTCATTGATAACTACTAGGTAAACTGAGCTATCATCAGTATATGTGTTGTTACCCTTACCTCTTCCCCAGGCTCCATTATGGACCGTCCACCACCAACTAGTAATTTCCATTAGGCCATCATTGTTTAAATCCCCTAAACAGTCTCCAAGCACATAGCCAGCTGCATAATACCAAACCTCAGCACCAGTGTTATAGTTAAAAAGCACTGCTCCTCGAGGATTGCCTACATAATTTGTTCCCAAACCTGCGAGAATTTCTTTGTCTCCATCCTTGTCGACATCGAAAACTGCAACTGCCCACATAAGACCATCCAAGCCGACAGTGCGCGTTAAGGTTTTTAGCAAATTCCCATAGCCATCGTATACATAGATATTCCCTGTTGTGTCAGATGTTTTTCTGGAAACGAATATTTCAGGAACGCCATCTCCGGTCACATCTTCAAGAATATCAAGACGCAGCCAACCAGTGCCGTAATAACTGTCTACCCCAGGTATCGTCCTTGTCCATAAACCTTCGCCGTTACCACTTATAACTTTTAGATTGTCCCCGCTGACTTTAACGACTTCTAATTTGCCATCTCCATTAACATCACCTGTTAGCACCATTAAGTTTTTACCTTCATGAGGAGAAGACCAGAAAGTTTCAAAGGGCACATCTGGTGTTTTGTAAGATGTTGATAAAGGATAGAAACATGTGCGGGCCAAATCACATCCATAAAATCTCCAACCCTCTGATAGTGGGGGACGTTTATAGATAACTGTAAACGTGTTGTTTGAGGTATCCCAAGCCGTGTTGACACCGTCTGTTGCAATTACTTTAATTAAGCATTGACTGCTCTCCTTAACATTTGACGTGTCCCATGTTATGCTTGTCTGGTTTATTTCGAAAGCTATTGGAACCCAAGTTTCCCCATTATCTAAACTATAAGCTACGGAATATAATAGCTTATCTCCATCGGCATCAGAACCCTCCCAATAGATACTATAAGTTTTGCCAACCTCCAAAATCTCACCACCATTAGGGAAAATAACGCTAACCGCAGGCGAATTTTCACTGATTGTTCTGCTACCTATTGTGTTATTGTAACTATCCCAAATTTCGATAAATCGCGTGCCTTGTTTGAAGGGGACATAAAAAGTGAATGGTTCAAATTCAATCTCTTGTTCTATGAAAGTTCCGTTTAATTCAAAGAGAAATCGAAATGTTGCGTTAAATGGGCAAGTTAAAAGTATCTCTTTGTTTTGGTTTAAAAGTACAATTGAATAGTTACCGACTCCCGTAAGAATGTTCGGAGACTTTCCGCTAAGGATATACAATGTTTCAGCAATATTTGTGGAGCCATTTGCATACAACAAGAAACTTAAACTAATAACCTCATCAAGTGGATCTTCCGTTAATTGTGAAGCACATTTTAAGTTTAAACTTTGTTGAGTAGACGTTACGGTTAAAGAATCAAAGAGATTGCGTCTATGGAAAATTGGAACCGGACTTATAACCCAATCTTCTTCGTATCTTTTTTTATCTATCCAAACTGGCAAATTATACCATTTCCAATTGTCAAAGCCTGGTGGAGGAATATTCCGGTAACTCATAAAAGTTCTTGATATTGCCTCATATACTCTTTCCGATGGAGAATATTTTTCAGCAAAATATACTGCAGGCCCTGCGTCATGAGGATGCCAAAGGAAGAAAGTATGACCAATCTCATGGGCTATTAATTCATTTTGAAACTGTAGCTCAGAATTTAATACAAAAATCGGAATTTGATCCACTGGAAAAGTGAGTTTCATCATTCCTGGGGCACATCCGGCCCAACTCTTTATGTTTAACCCGTTATTATCAAATATGATAATTAGTCGGTCATAACCGAAATTGTTAGCTAAATGTTCTAGATAAAGCGCATTACTGTACAGCCACATTGTAAGTAATATGTCATTACCGATGTACTCTTGTGGAGGCGCGGCGAAAGCAAGAGGCGTGTGGATATCCCAGCTCACTTTACTTTCTTCTACTGGATATGTTGATATCAAGAATTTCAGTTGACTTTGTAGAATTGCGCTATTCGGTAAATACCAACTTTGACCGATGTCCGGAAAATAAACAGGCACCACAAGAAATCGTAATGATTGTGAACCCACGACACTAATAATCAAACTTTGAACATTATTAACGCTATTTGATTCTGGAATTTTTCCATCATAATCAATATTACATGTTAAAATGTCATTTCCCGTATTACTCCATTTTAACTTTTTAATTTCTTCGTTCCATTTTTCTGGATATGCAGGTTTCGAAGGCCCACACGGAACATAAATTGTGTTTTCACCAAAATCTACTGGAGTGCCGTTGCGAAACGGGCCTTGACATATGTACGTTTTTCCGAAATCATAAATTATTTTTATATTAACCCAAACGCGCCCTTTAAAGGTGCTTGTAACATTCACTCTGATAACGGTTTTCTTATCTTTAATTAGTCCTCGCGTATTTTCAACAACTTGTATAGGTTCAATACTTTTCAGTATTAAATCACCGCCCTTAGAGATTTTTTTGACGTTTCCATTACTGACTTCTGTGTAGTAAAGAAAATTGATGTCCTTCCCTATAGCTGAAGGATAATTTTGGTCTTTCGCCAGTATTTCCACCGTTCCTCCATTTTTTGGAACTTTTTTGATGTTTCCTCCAATTATTTGGTAATTTTGGATTATGTGTTCTGTAAAGTATACGTTCTCTTCGTCCACTTGCAAGGTGTAACAGTGGTTTGTGGTCGTTGCAATAACCGTTACTGATCCACCGTCTTTCGGGACTCGCTTTATATAGCTTCCTTCGTATTCAGCGAAATATACGTAGTTTTCGTCAATAGCTATGTAATACGGTGCGGTTAAGCCGCTTGCTAATGTTATAATAGTGCCACCAGACTTAGGAACCTTTTTAATACTTCCTGTTCCAGTTCCTGAGCTATAGTCACTGAAGTAAACATAGTTGACGTCTATAGCTATTCCTCTAGGTCCACTCAACCCTGAAGCCAAAGTTATCACTAAGCCCCCTGTTTTCGGAACTTTTTTAACCGTTCCCCCGGACTGGTCTGTAAAGTAAACATACTGATCATCAATATCCAAGCTGTAGGGCCATCCAATACCGCTAGCCATGACTGTAACTGCGCCTCCATTTTTAGAAACACGCTTAATATAACCTTGATCTGGATACTGGACGTCTATGAAATAGACGTAATTATCGTCTACCGCCAATCCTCTGGGGCCAACTAATCCACTGGCAATAGTTATAACGCTTCCCCCATATAATGAAACCTTTTTTAACTGTAGAGTCCCGAATTCAGAGAAATATACGAAGTTTGAGTCAACAGCAACAAAAGAAGGTTGGTTAAGCCCACCAGCCAAAACAACCACCTCATAACCGCCGTCGCCCAAAGCAACTATGCTATTCTCACAACTACCAATATGAAAACTAATAACATGAAACATCGCCATAAATAACAAAAACATAAAACCAAAAGCAATAATGCTATGTTTCAGAGTTCTTCCCCTCCAGTCTTATAAAAATTTCATCATCAACTATAATTAAAATTTTTGGAAAAAACTTCTAGTCATCACAATACGTTTACTTGTTTTCCGTTAGTAACGTTTAATGCAAATTTTGGGCGGGTTCAAAAAAGTTGTTTGCCAGAATAGGTAAACTTTTGTTTGCATCAAAAAACCGCATACTTTTATAAGATGGGCAAGTCTTTTGAGGCTGGCTTTGTCACCTCTTTTCTGTAGGCTTCTTTTCTTCCGAAGGGCATATGACTGTTTCTAATTTTCATTAATACCTTTTAATTTGGCGAGTTTGAATAAACCAGCAATAAGTGAAATGATTCCACCTAAAAGAACAAGATTACCTGACAATTCTCTGTAAATAAAAAATTCTCCTGCATGACACATCCAAATTCCAACGATTACTCCAAGCAAGTCGCCCGCGTCAGCCTTTAATACTATGATAACCCCAATCAGTGTTAAAACCACAAAAACCAAATTGGTGGAAGGAATAGCGAAACAAAAACCTTTTAGAGATATTCCAATGGTAAACTAGAACTAACCAAGCCCCCGATTAGCATAAAAACTGATCCGATAACTTTTAACTCTTTAAGAATTTCCTCGCGCATAAACACAATTGTAATCATAAAAAATTAATTATGTTTTTTGGCCTACGCGCAGAAGTCGGGTTGCTCAACTAGGGTTAAGTGAGAACTCTCCTTGTATGATATAGGCATAGGGATTTGATCCTTTGAAGTTAAGTGAGAAGGAAAAATTGTTACTAAAGATGGCTCCCATGTAGCATGGATGCTTCAACTGAAGCAGAAGATTAAAATCGTGGACGAGCACAATAAAGTTGGCGTCAAACCAAAACGCAAGCAAATTTATCATCTCATTCCTTTTCTTGTCCGTCACAAACTTGGTTATGGCGCGCCTCTCCTTTTCGGTGAAAATGTGAGTTTGCAATTGAAACCACTTGAATTTTCCGCTTAAAATTCAAACTGCCTGAATCTCTCATTTTTTCAACCCAAAAAAAAGACAACCATGTTTTTGATTTTGAAATGTTTAATCGGCATAAGCACTTTCTTGCTTGGCACGTCCACATGAATGCCTAAAATTTCCATTACGTCCACGCCAAGCAACGGTCAAACCCTTTCCCATAAGCAATCAGGAGGGTTTCCATCAGCCGCAAACAATATACCATGCCGAGCTACACGGACATAAAGAATCTCACCGATTATCTCGTAATTTCGGACTCTGTGGATGCTGAAAAAGCAGCGCCGTTTAGTTAAGCTAGAATTTTTTCTTTACAAAATTCTTGGGCTGCATTGAGAAATTCATCAGCATTCTCAATAAGTGTTTGACTTCATCGTAGGTGAAGATTATGCCGATTTCGTAGTCGCTGCTTTCTCGCATTTCAAAGGCTCTTCGAAAGTATTGTGCAAATTTTTTGTCTAGTAGGTTTGTTTTGATAATTCTTAACCCGAATTCTGATATTAAGATTCTGATATTAAGCCTGAATTTGTTTTTGCGTCGTACCTATTGTGTTGAGCATGGCTTTGACTGCGTGGAAAAAGGCGTAGTAGGTTCTGTTTACGCGTCTTCTATCATGCCTTGTTCTAAGAGAATTTTAGCTGCTTTTAATCTCGTTTTTGCAACTTTTATTTCTTCTTTTATTCGAAATTTGATGCTTTCTTCCATTGAATATCACAATTCCATTTCTAATTTCGTGTACTAGTTGGCTTTTTCCGTTTTTAAGTTCTTCTTCCATTATTGAGGGTTACCAGTTTTCGTTACGAATCTAAAATGTTTGTGGTTTGTTTTAATTGGCTGATAAAAACGCGCGGTGTTTAAAATTTCTTTTTAATTCCAGTTAGCCTATCTTGTGTTCATAAATTATTTTGCAATTTGGCTGTTCCTCTATATACCGGAACCAAGTAGAAGTCTGTACGTTTACGTTTTAATCCTTTTCGCCTTGTCTTGTTACAATTTTTTCTGTTTCTGCTGCAAGCTTTAACGGGTCGAAGAGCTTAAAACCAGGCGACAAAAACCTTTGATAGGCTTCCAACTAAATTTCCCCAGTCAGTCTAGTTATTTTCGGCTCCACAATTATTTTGAGTTCGCCTTTACTGTTTACAGTAGCTAATCCTATGCCTGCAACTTGAAAGACTTTTGCGTCAAGGCTGTTAGCCTTGTTGTGAGATATCATAAGCAGTGCCATATCATAGCCGTGGTCTAAAGCTTTAAAAGTTGTCCCAAACTCTCAAACACAACCCACAACAAGCCTAATTCAAGCTTTAAACCAACAAATCAGCCAAAATCAATCCGATCCAGCAAAAAGGGAAGAAATGGAAACAGTAGGTTGCTATTGGATGGTGGGGCTGCCCGGATTTGAACCGGGGTCCCGAGCGCCCGAGGCTCAGAGCCTAGACCAAGCTAGCCGACAGCCCCATTCTTTCAGCCCAGCATCCCCCAGTGAACTTTTGCCTTGTTTAATTAAAACATTTTCTAAAATTCAACATTTAAGTCAAACAGGCCAGAAGGTTATAATGTGTAGGCTTAAAAGGCTGGCTAAACTTGTAAATTTGAACAGCCCCTTTGAGGTTGGAAAATGCATTTATGCATTGAATGTTTCCAACAACTATCGAAACAAGCTTCTCCTTGCCTACCAGTATTACTGCCAAGCCAAAGGTGTTCCCAACAAAAAACCGAAGAATCAGAAGGTTAAGCCTTTTGTCATCCATATACCGACAGAGGAGAGAATAGACAAAATTATTGCTTGCTGTGGCCAGAAGCTTTTTGCAAGTGCAAGGAAAATTAAGGAGAAATGAAGATTTTATGGAGAAAGGCTTATGAAAAATTTAAAGACCCAAAGCTTTTAAAAATTAGGCTTTACGATCTGAGACACTGGTTTGCCACAACAACCTACATGAAAACTAGGGACATTTTCCATGAGAAATATGTTCTGGGACACAGAAACATAAACAAAACCATGATTTACATTCCTGGCCAACGATTTGAGTATGTTACTGAAATGGACAATGTTAAAATCTCCGGAAAAAGAAAATAATCTTCCTTTTTTGTTTCAACATTAAATTTTAGAGGGGGGAGGGGGTAGTGAATTTAACAACTGATCAGCTTGTTAAATTGGGGGGTTGAAAAGTATCCCTGTTCATGTTTGATTGTGGATTTTTCCCACTGTTTAAACATTGTGTGGATAGCCAGCCTCACCAAAACAAACTGTCCAAAATGAAAATACAATTTAGAAAAGACAAAAGCCCGTGGAACTGGAACAGAATAGTCATGAATGGAAGCCATTTAAAGGCTTCACATGGCATAAAATCCACAGAAAAACATTGGTTTCCCAATAAACAGAACACTAGAAAAATCAGCCTTTGAAAGAAGCCTTTACAACCAAGCCCTACAAGGACAAGTCTTAACATTAAAAGCCCAATACTTCAACAACACTAAAACCTTGATAATAGAGGGGTTAGAAAATGACTGAAATAAAAGTGAAAGCCAAAAAAGAAAAAGAGGCTCAGAGCCTATACCAAGCTAGCCGACTGCCCCTACCGGTTTATGCTCCACACTTTTAGTTTTGTGTAGGTTTAATAAAGGTGTTTTCTTAACCTTTAAACCCTTATCAGGGCTATAACTATTCAAGTGTTAGGGGGAGATGTGGGAGGCTTGTCCAGTCAGCCTCAGCGTCTGCGGGGCATCCGTGTTTTGAAGGCGATTTCTTCAGCCGTTAGGCTTAACATTTTGACGGCTCTTTTTGAATATGGACCGCTTTCCTACACCGAGCTTATGAGCCTTATGAAAATGAATCCAAGTAGAGATGCAGGTCGTTTTGCGTATCACCTTAAGTTTTTGCTTAAGGCGGATTTGATTGAGGTTGATGTGGAGTCTAAGAAGTATCGCCTAACAGATTTGGGTAAAATGGTTATTGACGTGGCTGAAGAAATTGAAAAGCGAAGTTTAAAACCCCAAAGAATCTTGGTCAGGACGTCCCGCTTCACTCTAGAAGAGTTTGATGCGACAAAAATTGCAAACAGCCTCATTAAGGAGGCTGGAATGCCCCCTGAACTTGCCCAAAAAATTGCAAAGGAGGCTGAAAAACGCCTTTTAAAGGCTAGGACCCGCTACTTAACGGCTCCGCTGATAAGGGAGGTTGTCAACGGAATTCTCATTGAAAAGGGGTTGGAGGAGCACCGCCACAAGCTCACTCGTTTAGGACTGCCAGTGCATGACGTTTCAGCCTACCTCTTGAAAGGCGAAGCTGCCGTGGATGCGTCTTCTGTCTGCGAGGATTTTGGGAGAAACGTCCTTGAAGAGTACACGCTTCTAAACGTGTTGCCAAGGGATATTGCAGACGCATACCTTTCAGGTGAGATTCACCTCCATGGATTGGGCTACTGGATTTTAAAGCCAAGCGAAATAATTCACGACTTAAGATTCTTTATAAAAAATGGTTTAGGCCCAACCTCCACAAACATTTCCCAACAATCTATAAAGCCGCCGAAAAGTTTTGAATCAGCCCTAAACCTAACCCTTAACATTCTCCTGCAAGCGTCAAAGGAAACCGATGGAACACAAGTGCTTGAATACTTTAACATTTTTCTAGCTCCCTTTTTGAAAGGTTTAGAAAAAGCCGCCATGAAAGAGGCTTTGAAACTCTTCATTATTAACGTTAGCCGCCACGTTAATGCCTCTATAAATCTCGAGTCGACAATTCCGGAGTTTTTAGCGGATAAGCCCGCTATAGGCTCGGCTGATGGCTGTTACGGCGACTATCTCAACGAAAGCCAGCTTTTAGCCTCCCTCGTGCTTGAAGTTTTTGAGGAAGAAAGCGTTGAAAAACCGCTTCTAAACCCGAAACTCACTGTTAAAATCCGCCCAGAAAACCTTAAGGACAGCATGGCGGCGGACATCCTACTAAAGGCGCATCACTTAGCCTCAGAGAGGGGCATACCATACTTCGCAAATCTTTACGGCAAAAATGAGCAGTACACAGTTTTTTCCCCGTCTGGAAGCATCCTTAAAGCAGATTTTAAAGGAGACTGGGAAATCGACACGGTACGCACAGGCATTTTAGGACTTGTGACAGTTAACTTGCCTAGAATAGCCCTTGAATGCGGCAAAGACGAAAGAAAAATCTTCCCACTTTTAATGGAAAGACTTGAGTTGGCATCACGGGCCCTAGAAATAAAGAGCAGAGCCCTAAAACAGCGGGGGAGAAGCTTTCTCCCATTTTTGATGCAGTCAGCCAACGGCGACCAATACTTCAGGGTTGAAGGTGCTGCACACTTAATAAATCTTGTTGGATTGAAAGAGGCTTCAGAAGTCCTAACCGGAAAAAGCATATACGAAGACGGGAAAGCGCAAAGGTTCGCCTCCGAAATCGTAAAACATGTTCTAGAATTTTTGCCGAGAAGTGGAAGACGCGAGAGAAGGTTACTTCCATCAGCTTTGCCATGTGCTAATGCCTCTGAAAGGCTGGCAAAACAAGATATAGAAAGATTCGGTATTGCAAAGGTTCGCTTTCAAGGAGTAAGGGAAAAACCCCGCTACTCATCATACA
Source organism: Candidatus Bathyarchaeota archaeon (assembly GCA_018396955.1). Taxonomy (GTDB): domain Archaea; phylum Thermoproteota; class Bathyarchaeia; order Bathyarchaeales; family Bathycorpusculaceae; genus JAGTQI01. The sequence continues at coordinate 9,936 of JAGTQI010000020.1, forward strand.
GTCGAATAAGCCTTCAAAAATGGGAGGTTCAATCAAAATTTTTGGCTGTTGAGAAAGAGCTTTATGAGCCGCTTGCCGGCGGAAACTTAATAGTTCTAGAACTTGGAGAAGCTGACTACACGCCAGAAACACTTTTCTCATTCACGAAAAAGCTTGTTGAAGACTATAAACTAGGGTTTTTCACGTACAATCGCGATTTAACCTATTGCAGTCAATGCGGCAAAAGCTGGTTTGGCACCCTTCAAAAATGTCCCATGTGTGGTTCTGTTGGCACGCTGACAATTTTAACGCGCTTTTAACAGCTTCGCCTACTTGACAGCGCCCAGTATCAGCGCTAGAAGCGCCATTCTCGTCACTATGCCATTCCAAACTTGCTGGAAGTAGCGGGCGTGGGGTGTTCCATCAACCTCAGCGGCTATCTCGTCAACCCTTGGAAGCGGATGCATAATAATCAAGTCCTTCTTCGCTTTACTCAAGGTTTCAAGGTCTATTTTGTATGAGCCCTTAACCTTAATGTATTCCGCCGGGTCTGGGAAACGCTCCTTCTGTATCCGGGTCACATATAAAACGTCTAAAAGCGGAACAACCTTCCTAACGTCTGTTTCCTCAATCACTGGGATTTTCTCCCTAATCTCTTCAAGGACCTCCCGCCTCATTTTCAACGATTCTGGAGAGACAAGGTATAACTCCACATCATAATAGGAGAGGGCATAAGCCAAAGAATGGACGGTTCGCCCATAACGCAAATCGCCAACAAAAGCTATTTTTAAACCGTCAATCACGCCCTTCTCCTTCATAATCGTATACAAGTCCAAAAGCGCTTGTGTTGGATGCTCCTCAGCCCCGCTGCCACCATTAATTATGGGGACTTTGGCGAATTCTGCTGCCAGCCTCGCAGCCCCCTCCAACGGATGCCTAATGGCGATTACATCAGCATAATTCTCAACGGTGCGCACAGTATCCGCCAAATTTTCACCCTTCCTAACAGAGGCTATTTCGGCTTCTGCAAAACCAATTGTTGAGCCGCCAAGTTTGTGCATGGCAGCCTCAAAACTTAGGCGGGTGCGCGTGCTAGGCTCAAAAAAGAGCGTCGCAAGGATTTTACCCCTAAGCATGTCTGAGCCTTTCCGGGCTAAGGGCTCCATCGCCTCTGCAACTTTTAAAATGTAGTCAATTTCTTCCCGTGAAAAGTCGCGGATGGATATTATGTCTCTCCCTTCAAACTGCAATTCCACACCCTTTTAGACAAGCAACCGGCTCCGCTTAAATAACTTTTTATTCCACGTTTCTCAAGGCAGAAAAGTGGCGGAGCTATCAAATTCAGCAATTCACAATGTGTAAATTTGACTATGAAATGCTTGTGCAGCTAAAAACCTTTTATCTCTGCGCCAACAATACCGTTCTAAACGGCGGATAAGCCTTATGAGCGAAAGCGAAACAATGCTTTATGTCTCAAAAATTAAGGATGGAACCGTCATAGACCACATAACCGGCGGACACGCCTTAGATGTCATCAAAATTTTGGGGATAACAGGCAAGGAAAAACGCATAATCACCATAGCCATCAACGTTCCAAGCAAACGGTTTAAGGTGAAGGATATTGTTAAAATCGAGGGAAGAGAACTCAAGCCAGAAGAGGTTCATAAAATCGCACTTTTAGCGCCCCACGCAACCATAAATATCATTCGAAATTATAATGTTGTTGAGAAACAGAGAGTTAAGCTTCCAAACGTTATCGAGGGCATTGTCAAATGTGCAAATCCAGCCTGCATAAGTAACAGCAACGAGCCCGTACAATCCAAGTTCTACGTTAAAAATGAGGAACCACTAATCTTGAAGTGTCATTATTGCGGCTATATCATGGAGAAAAGCGACGTCTTGAAGCAATTTTAAAGCTTTTAGATGATATTCGTTTTTTGAGATAACGCTTATATCGTAAGACGCACTATTTCAAAACTAGATATGTCAACAAATGGACATATTGAATATATGTCAAACAAAAATACACGTGGTGAAGAAAATGATTGAGGCAACAGTCATAACATTATGGATCTTCTTCGCAGTTTATGCAACATGGTACTTTACATCAGCGAAACATTATGCGCCCCTAACTGCGAGCGATGCGAGAATTCTTTGGAAAATTCATAAGCAAACAGCAAAATGCAGCTCAAGAAGATGGCGCGAAATCCGCCGAGGCAGAAAAATAGTTGGTTTTGCCTGTGAATGTGGATATAAGTACATGCAAAAACGCCCGATAGCGACAAGCACACCACAACAAACCACGACGCAGTCTCCAACGGTTATCTATCAAAAACTGCATAGGGCGTAAATACATTAGCCAGATTTAAGCAACCGCCATACTTTCCCGAATCCAAAATCCCGTGGATGTTTGGTTAAAGCATTTGTTAGAAAGCGTATTGCCCAAAATTTAGTTTCGCCCTTCTAGTTTACGCGTCTCTTTCCGTCTGTGCAGTTCTTTTTCCATTTAAGCCCTTATGAAAGACACCCTTTTCATATTCACTTTTCGTCTACATTCCTCTAAGAAAGCGAGAAATTGGCGCTTTTAGCATTAGAGAGATATTGCAAACTTGTCGATGCCTTCAATAGTTAATGTGCCAACAATCAAAGCTTTGAGAAAATCATTGCGACACGTTTTGCAGGAAGTGCCGGCCAAAAGACGACTTAATGTTTTTTAGGAAGCGCAGCGAAATACAAAAAGTAGCCGGGGTAGCCTAGCCTGGAATGGGCGCCAGACTCATAATCAAAGGCTTGAAACGGGGCCACAATTGATAGGAGATCTGGAGGTCGCGGGCTCAAATCCCGCCCCCGGCACTATTTAACTGACTTTCATGAAGTTACCTCTAGAATTGTTGTTTTTTGGGTTGATATTTCCAGCTGGTCTCCAAATCCCCTCTTGACATTAGCGTTTTTTATGACTATTCTGCTTCCTACCTTTAAGTTTGCAGCTATTTCGGCGCTTTTTCGCCACGCTGAAACCCATACTCTTCCAGTTTCATCTTTCATCTCAAAAACCGCCAATTTTACTGCTTCTCCCTTTGAGGTTTTGACTTCTCTTATTAATGGTTTGGTTGCAACCTCGCCTTTAACACATATCCCTCTTAAACCATCTTTCAAGTCGACTATTCTGAGGATCTTTGGTTCTTCCGTGAAAACGTTTAGATAAGCTCTTGAATCAACGTGTATTTCAAAGCTTCCGTCTAAAGCTTTCTTAACTTTCGCATTTGCTAAATAGAGCTTGACGCCTTCCTTTACGAGTTTTTCCGCCTCATCAACCTTGTCGTTCCATATTATCACCGATACTTCGCCAGTTTCGTCAAATAAAGTAAGGCGCATAACTTTTCCAGTTGTGGAGTCCTGCCTCGTAAAGGCTGACGCCCTAAAAATTTTCTTAACTTTTCCGATGATGTTCACCCGCTTAAAGGCACTTAGCGCTCCAATTTTTGTTGCAAGCTCTGTAATTTTTGGAAAAAGTTCTGCTTCAGCGTTTTCAGGCTCTATTTCAATTTCGCCCTTCTCTCCCATATGGAGTTCGACATTTCCAAGGCGCCCTTCCTTCGTATAGCCGTGGCGAAACCTTAAAATTTGCCCAATTCTCACCTTGTCTTGCTCAGCATAAACTGTTTTATCATTCCATAAAACAACAGATATTGCGCCACTTTTGTCGGCGATTATCAAACTTGCGGTTCTAGCTTTTTCCTTCTTCCTGCCTCCCTGATGTTTCGGAGGGAAAATGGCGACAACACGTCCGGCAACCGTCACGTCGTTTAGTCCTGGAACAAGGTTACCTAAAAGGAGGGTTGGTTCCTCAATCTTGTTTGCGGCAACTTCAACGCCGAGCTCCGCAGCTATCATTTGTAAAAGAACCTCGCTGGAGATTAGGCCGCCAGTTTTCCGCCTCTCATCTTCAAGCCTTTTGAGAACTTCCTCTCTTGAAACTCCCTTAAGCTTTGAAGTTATTTGGCTGATTAGATTTTCAACATCAACCATTCAGCCAGGCTACCGCATTAGGACATGAAAAACGGAGCTATTAAGGCTTATCAAGAGCCTTTAAGTGGAGCCTCGAGCGGGCCTTGATCATGGGTCCTGCGTCTTACGAAGCCGCTGCTCTACCATACTGAGCTACCGAGGCAATAGTCCTATTGGCAGGCAGCTCGCAAGGCTGTTGTCATGAACATCAGTGACTTCGCTGCGAAGGGTGTTTAAGCCTGTGGTTGAAAGCATTTCAGAAAATGCTAGGAAAAAGGTTCTTCCCACCCATCCAACTGTCAGGAGGCACCATTTTATGGGAGGCTAGCCGGCAAAAAGCGTGCCTTCTCTGCGAGAGATTATGTGAAATTGCAGAGGGCAGAACGGGGTTCTGTAGGACGAGAAAGAATTTCGACGGCAAACTTTACACGCTTGTTTAGGCAACATAAGCGCTGTTGAAAGCCGTCCAATTGAAATAAAACCCTTCTTCCACTACTGGCCGGGTTCAACAGCCCTAACCTTTTCTACATGATCATGCAATTTCGACTGCATCTGGTGTAAAATTTTCACTTATCAAAGATCGCTCCGGAGCCAGCAAGGGAATTTTATTATCCTCCAGAGAAAATCGTCGACTTGCCCTCAGCTATGGAGATGCTGGTTTACGCGCCAAGTTTTCAAGAACCCACACTTTTAACCGAATGGGCCATTCATGCATTTAGCCTCGGAAAAAGCAGAGGAATAAATATTGCTGTTACGTTTCGAATGGCTACATGACCTTTCAAGCTTTGAAGGCGCTTTGGAAGGCTGGCATGGATGGATTTAAAAGACGTGAGGGGTAACCGTGAGGTTTACGTGAAATATTGTAGCGACGCTGATGTAGAGAGGGTTTGGAGAAACGCTTATGAAGCAAAACGTTTAGGCTTCACGTCAAGACTGTCAATCTTGTTGTTAATGGTGTCAAAGACAATGAAAACACTCTAGAATATAAATTAGAAGTGGCCTTTTGAGAGCCTCGGTTGAAAAACACTTGTCTTAACCGACTCTTGGCACCTTTACAATTTTTTCATAGCTCAGAAAACAGCTTTAACTTCGAAATCCTGAGTACCTATACCCGCACCTAAGCGATTAAGTTTTAAAACTACATATAACTAATATAAACTTGACTGATGTTTTGGATTAAAAGAGAGAGAAAAAGTAAAAACGCCATTTTTCTTTTTTAAAAAAAAAGTGGAGGTGGTGGAGCAGCTAAAGCTTTTATTAGCCTAGGTCTACGAAGGATTTTGGCGCCAAACCGCCTGGAGACGTTCGGACAACGGTGAGCGCAGCGCCTTTCGCCGTTCTAACTTCAATTTTTATGGTTTGATATTCCCCAAGCATGTAGCTGGCGTTTGTCGCATTTAGGCGGATTAGTAGAAAGGCCTTTTCATTCGATTCCAGCAAAGTGTCGCCGTCATCGTTGTATATTGCGAATTTAGCTTCGTTATCGCCAAGAGCTAAAGTTTCGATTAAATCATCCCACGTAACATTCGTTGTCTTGGGATTTGCGCCTTTGTATATGTTCATTAGTGTGGCGTTCGGCAAATATACCGAAACCACTACTGAGCTGCTGCTGAGGTCTACAGCTCCTCTGCCTGCGGATAGTTTAACTGGCACTAGTATGTAAAGGATGTGATTTGACGAATCGTTAGTTCTCGCTGTGACTACACCATCCAGTTGCAAGGCAGTCAACGACTCTTCCAAGCCCGTTTGCATGGTTTCCTTCGTTTTTTGGGTGGTGTAGAAGCCCATGTTGATGACAACATAGCTAAGGGCTGCAGCAATTATCAAGAAGGCAATAAGTACAATAGCCGCTTCGACGCCTACGATGCCTTTCTTGTTTTTAAACAGTTTTTTGGCAAACATTCTAGCCAGCCACCGTTATCCATCCAGTAGGCAGGGATTCGGGAACATAGAAGTCAATAGTCAAGGGCGCGGCTTTCTCAGGTTTGATCTCCACAACTATGTGTGTTCTTGCACTAGCAGCGCTGCTTAAATGCACTACTAAGTACCCTTTCTCGTTAGAGTCCAAAGCATCATCGCCATTAGAGTTCTGAATGAAAAGTATGGCACTACCAGCGTTAACATTGCTAAGTAAATCGTCAAAGCTGTTACCAGCCTCCATTGTATTTGTGCCATCGTAAATGTTTGGCCATGCTTGTCCTGCTACTTTTAGGGTTACCGCGGTCTCATTTTTTCCAAGCGCCACGTATTTGACACCGTAAGCCCTAAGCGGAATAACAACGGCGTTAATATGTGTTGCGTTGGTAGCGTTTAACATTATGCTTCCATCAACAATTAATGGCGTGCTTGCTTGTCTTAGGCTGTCTTGCACCACTGTTTTTCCGCGTTCTGTCGCGAATAAGCCTTGGTTTATAACCATGAAGCTGAAGGCTCCTGCGATGATGACGAAGGCTATGAGGATTATTGCCGCTTCCAGGCCGACCATAGCGCGTTTCTGTTTCAATAGTTTCATTAAAGCTTTTTTCCAACTCATTTTTCCATCTTCCCTTTAGAGCGGTTTTTGAATTATGCTGTTTATTATATTAAGAGTTATGAAATGATAATTCAGATTGATAATTTTGATTAAAAACTTAAAATCTGAACTAAGAATTTAAATAAAAACTTTTGCAAAATATACATATAACATAAAAGAGATAAACCAGGTTTAACCCAAGTCAATGAAAGATTCTGGAGGCATGCCGCCGGGAGCTGTTCGAACGATCGTCAAAGCAGCATCTTTTGCGCTTCTAACCTCAATCTTAACAGTTTCGTAACACCTAATCCTATGTTCCTCGCCGAGGCGGATGATAGAAACGCTTTTTCAGTCGACTCCAACATGGTATTATTTTTCCATTATATGTGTAGAAAACTCTGCTCCTTCACTGGTTAAACTAGAGCACTGAGCAAATCATCCCATGTAGTCTCGTTTGCTGACACGGCGCCTTGATACATGTTCATCAAAGTTGCATTTTGCGATTATACTGAAAACGCAACCGCGTTTTTCCAAGGTCTATGGCGGCACGCCCCGCAGAAAGTTTTACTGGAAAAGCTAAGTATTCGATATGTCCAAAACTGTCGGTTTTTGCGGTTACTACCCCGTCCAGCTGTAGAGCGGTTAAAGACTCGTCGAGACCCGTTTGCATTGTTTCTTTGGTCTTTTGCGTAGTATAAAAACCCATATTTATAACACGTAGCTTAACAGGCAGCAATAATTATGAAGGCCATTAGGACTATGGCTGCTTGGATGCCAACTATGCCTCTTTTATTTTTTAACATTCTCAGCATAAGTTATCTGCGCCCATCTAGAATATTGGCACATATGTATTCTTTGGCATAGATTCTGGTATTGTAATTTCGATTGAAAGTGTAGCACTTTTTTCAAGCCTTATCTCAATGTTTATTTGCGACCTGGCAGGGGCCAACGCATCATCTGCCAATGTAATTATTAAGAAACCCTTCTCATTCGTATCTAAAGCTTCGTCTCCGTTGCTGTAGGCGATGGCAAGAACCGCTCCGGTGAACAGGCCCTCATGGTACCCGCTGCTGTACGTTCCGTTTACATAGACGTTTCGTGGTTCTCCACCGCCAGTTTGGTTAGCAAATCTAAAACCTACGAAATCATCAAACTTCTTCCCAGTTGGATCATATGTTTCGTCATCAGTATAGTAATAGTCTGTCCCGAGATAACCTGTGTATAATACACCTAAATAGACGTTTGCCCAAGCCCTTTCACCGACCCTTAAGACTACGACGGTTTGATTTCTTCCAACTGCCACGAATTTTACTCCAAAAGCTTTAACGGGAATTATTATGACGTTTACTGCCCTGCCGTCAGGTGTTGTTCTCACGAATGTTGTCCCATCTATTGTAAGCGGCGTACTTGCCTGCTTCAAGCCTTCTTGGATGACAACTTTGCCTCTTTCAGTAGCGTATAAGCCCTGATTTACCACCATGAAGCTGAAGGCCGCAGCAATTATTACGAAGGCTATTAATACTATGGCCGCCTCTAAGCCTATGATTGCACGTTTCTGTTTTACAAAAGCCTTTAATAATCGGCGGCTTCTACTCAATGCAGTGTTTGGAATTTTCTGGTTACATGAAGGACATGTCACCATTTTAAGTTTCGACCTGGTGTGCCACTCGTGTCCGCATTTTTGACATTTTATATTTGGTTTCTCCTCCACTTTTTCCACCACCTACTCTACTTACTCCACCACCTCTACTACATATAGTGTATATTAAGATATAATAAACATTATCTAAAATCACGATTCGGAATATGAATTCAAAGTATATATCCGTACACAAGGTCATGCTAAAGTTTAAAATGGATAAGTAGAATTTTCATTAGGATGTTAAACGGGTAACTCGATACTAGGCATAGATCCCAATGCAATTTCTATGAATATGTGGGCGGCTATCCAAGTCATGCCACTAACAATTAGGAGAATGCCAAAATTAAGAAGAAACGTTCCCCAGTATCCCGCTGAAACCTCCTTAATAGTTAAGGCGTTTACAACAGCCATTATAAAAACCAAGGCTATGTTGCCAGCCTCAATCAGCGGTATTGGAATAGCATTAAAGCCGAAATAAGGCAAGTTTATCAAGTACTGGGACATGAATCCTGCAAGTACCTGCATAACAACTAATAAAGCAACAGTGAGGGGCTGCATAACCATTATTATCATCTGAAACCCTTTAGCAACAACATCCCGCGACTTCCGAAGTTCAATAAACTTTACAACACGGTTTCCCAGGACACTGCCTATCTCAAAGGGATTCGCGCCCCTGCTCATAGAATCTAAGAGAATTCTGTTGTTTATATGAACTTGGTATGAAGCAGCTTCAGAAGAAAGTGTTTCCAAAGTCTGTTCATGCCTTATCCCAAGCCTCAACCGAGCTAAAGCTTCTTTAACAAGCTTTTTAAAAGGACCTAATTCCATCTGATTAATATAGGAAAAGGCAGCCCTCAAGTCTGAGGTGGAAGCCAAATTTTCTCCTAAAGCCTTAAGAAAAGTTGGGTAGTTTCTGTCAATCTGATTTACATGTTTTTCAAGCATGTAACCAAACATTCCGGGAACCATTACGCCAAAGCCTAACGTTATAAAAGCGAAGGGTGGTCCAATAGAAAAGTATAAAAGGATAGCAAGCAATGTTGAAGGGCCCCCTATTGCCATCAGTCCCCATTTCATCATTAAATAAAGCTTTGGCGGGTACCTTCCTATGTAAACAAGGTGTTCCCTCGGAGAGGAAGCTCTGAAAAGTAAATACATCATTATTACAGAAGATGCAGCGATAAGGTAGCCGAAGGCTATAGCGCTGGGGTCGATCATAATAATAGCCATAATAGTAATGGTCATTATTAGGAACACTGTCACGCTTTGAAAAGAAGCGAATATTCCACCAAGGGTTTTTAAAGTTTCAATGGCGCGGGTATAATAGCCAGAATACTCCTCAATTAGCATTGAAGATTCCATTTCCAAATATCCCCTAGGCTTAACACTAGAAAACACGTGGGTAAAACGGATAAGTATGTCCTTTAGCGGTGGTTTAACAGTCTCTGCAATATGCGCCGTGGCCTTTGTGATGCCGTATCCAAAATCTTTGGCTAAACCGCGAATTTTCTGGAATATCCGACTGTAGAAACCATACTCCTTATTTTCCGCTATTGTTTCTATGAGGTCTTCAGGGGAGGTTTCTCCAAGGGATAAGCCATACATGTGGAATACAACAGTCGAAAGGATGAAGTCCACCTTTTTTGGAAAGTGCTTTTCTGTCGTGTATTTTGAAAGCAGCCATATTCCAAAGCCTATGGACAGAATAAGAACGGCCTCCAACATTTTCCCGATGTGTAAATAATAAACTGCAAATATTACTGATGGGACCAGTAACAGAAATAATAGCGCCGACTCCCTTGAAACCTTTATTTTTAAGATGTCTACTCCCATGGAACCTTCATCTCTTTAACCCTATGATAGACTTCCCATACACCCTTTTCGCGAACAGCAATGCAGGTTTTCCAAACATCCGTAAACCTTGGAAAGTTCTCCGCTAGAAAATTGAGGATTTCAGCTCTGGCTTTCAACTCGTCATAAAGTTCTCTTAGTCTTTCTTTACCCCAACCCCTAAAAGTAAGAACTTTAGTTTCCAGGTGGAAACTTGAACCCATAAACCTCAATCTGTCCAAGTCTGCATCATAAATGAAGGTTGGCAAATAATTCAGTCTAGCCTCTTCCGGTTCGTATCCTATTATCTCGTTGACCGATGTGACTCTCCTTATGAACCGTTTTCCCCGCTCCATTCTCGCCTGAAACACTGTTAAGTTTAAGCCGTCTATGTGTGTCTTTGGAACCTCTATGGGGTGGGATGTAAGCCTTTGAAAGAGTTGCCCCAACGTTCCAGCGTGCATGGTAGATAAAACTGGATGCCCAGTCTCGATAGCTTGAAAGGCCACTCTTCCCTCTTCGCCTCTTATTTCACCTACAATTATATAGTCTGGTCTCTGTCTTAAAGCAGCCTTTAAAAGGTCAAACATGGTTACTGGGACGCCTGTGTGCAGGCGTGTAACTTCCCTAATCCAGTTCTTATGAAAAAGATTTACCTCTGGAGTTTCTTCAATGCTTATGATTTTTGAATCCGAGTTTATGAAACATGTAAGGGCGTTTAAGGTTGTCGTCTTGCCAGACGCTGTCTCTCCACAAACCATTGCTGAAATTCCCACCTCAAAAAGCATCCATAAATAAGCGCCTAACTCAGGCGAGAACGTTCTCCATCGAATTAACTGCGCAACCGAAATGGGTTCCTGAGGAAACTTCCTAATCGTAAAGTTGCTTCCCCTAAGGCTTATGTCCTCGCCGTAAACTATGTTAAATCTGGAACCGTCGGGCAAATGGATGTCTATTATTGGATGGGTGTAGCTTAAGACCTTCCCATACCTTTCGGAAATATCTCTCAACAAGCGGTTGATCTCATCCTTTGAAACCTCAATGTTGGTTTCAAGATGCCCAAACATTTTGTGATAAACGAAAACTTTACCAGCTCCTGGAATGCTAACATCCTCAAGCCACGGGTCAGCCAAGAAGCCATCAATAAAGCCGTGTCCTATTTTCTCCCTTAAAAAGTGGTAAAGCACTGCGCTTTCATCTATATCCTTGGGGATTTTAACCATTTTCATTTTTATTACCTGTCTAAAAAGCGAAGCCAATACATTCTCTTTTTGTCCCTTGTACTCCTTGTCCACGACAATTTTGGCAACAGCAGCCTCAATATCATCTAAAAGTTGGCGATCTGGTTTTTCCGGCTCTATAAGGTTGTATTTTCCAATTTCTCCTCCAACATCAATATGGACGTATATTCCTAAGCCTAAAGGATATAACAGGTTAGTGTCTTTCCCATATTCTTCTAAATCAAGGTTCAAAACATATTTGGGCTTCTCTGGCAACTTGTCCAAATAATCCTTCAGGTATGGATGCTCTTTCAAGGCTTCCTCTAATGTTTCGCAAACAGTCCTTTTGAA
>JAGTQI010000078.1 GCA_018396955.1 Candidatus Bathyarchaeota archaeon
TTGGCGCCTACATCGCATAGATGCGCAAGTTTTTCCACGTCTATCTTTTCAATAATTTTTGGATTTGGAACGATTTTTGGATCGGCAGATAATATTCCTGCAACATCAGTAACAATTATGACCTCGCTAGCGCCTATGGCTTTAGCGACAAGGAAAGCTGTTGTGTCGCTTCCACCCCTACCAGCGTGGTGATTTCTCCCCGTAAAGTTTTACCGATAAAGCCTGGCATCACAGGTATAATATTCTCATTAAAAAGTTGTTCCAGCTTGCTGCGAATTTTGGGGAGGCATTCGCTCTCTAACGGGTTGGCGTCGCCGAAGTTATCGTCTGTTATTATTGGCCAGTCAATGTCCGATGGGTCTAAAAATTTTGTGTTTGCTCCTTGAGCTTTCAGAGTTGCCGCGAAGAGTCTTGCGCTTGTTCTTTCTCCCATGGCAACTATCTCATCCAAGTCTTTCTTGGAAACTTTCCCGCCGCAAGCCTTCTCACAGTATCTAATTAACAGATCCGTTGTATCTCCAGTGGCGGAAACAACAATAGCTATCTGCTTGCCAGTTTTTAACTTGAAAAGCACTTTTTCAGCTAACTTTTTCGCTTTTTCGCCATCTGATATGGATTTTCCACCTAACTTGAACACAATCCTATTGTTGTTAATCTTGTTACCGAGAGGCTTCACTCTCCTTCCAAAGGCTGATGAGTTTAGGAACATCCCCGGCCAATGCGACTTTCCCTTTGTAGATTATGAAAGTGCCTTCCACACCTTCAATGGACAAAGCCTTCTTCACTCCTCTTATTATGGCTTGGTCAGGGTTGTTCCCCCGTACAACGTTGCAAACTGCCGTGGCAGCCGCATCCGCCAAACATGCATTTTTGGCAAAAACGGTTACGGCTTCAGCCTCTCCGAAGCTTAAAGCATGCCCATACACACCGGAGCTTGTAGCTACACCAACCGGAAATTTTTCAATCCTAAATCCAAGTCTTCCAGATAATGGAGAATCTCCAGCTAGAAGAGCAATATCTACTGGAGTTTTAGATATTGCTGCTATTTCTCCACCGTTTTCAACCACTGCTGTTTTCGCTCCAGAGGCGATCATAGCTTCAACAGCCAGGTCGGCTAAGGCTCCTGCAACAGAAGCCATTGGTCCAACACCAGCTCTCGCTGAGGCTGAAGCCATCAGCCGGACAACTTTTGGTCCGTCAACAATTTTCAAAGGCTTTAAAGAGTGCAAAAATTCCACATGTTTTTTGATATAGGATTCTAATTGTTTGCGATGGTGGGCTATTGTTTCTTCAGCAACTTTGACAGCTTCATGTTTGTCGGCTATTAGCGTACAGACAGTTTCGTTAATGCTAAACTTCTTTTTAATCAAAGTTTTAGCCAAGCTTTTTATCAGCTTATTGCCCTCCTTGGGCAGCCTATGCTCGGCAGACACTCTTCACATTCCACGCATTTCGCAGTGTTCATTCGAATTTTTCCATTTTCCTCTATGAAAACCTCGAAGGGGCAAAGAACAGTACACAAGGAACAGTGAACGCATTTGTCCTCCATCCACCTTTTGGGCATCTGCTGTCACCTCATTTTCATGGGATTATACTCCACATCTAATGGAAGCCTTTCAACAGGCTCTGTTAGGAAAAACATGCCCTCGCTGATCCACTTTTTAAGTTCAAGCATTATTTTTCTGGCTATTTCAATGCTGGAAGTGCAAGCCGTTTTTACGCTTCTACCATTAATTTTAACCTTTCCAGATTTCAACTCTGCATAGCTAACTTCTCGAACTACCGGCCTGTGCCGCTTTGGAACTCCATAATCTACGATTTTCACGAAAATTTCCTCGTCCCTGACCGCGACATTTTCGACTATTTCCTCGTCAAGAATTGGTATTGGAACCCCAATACCCACGTAAAGGGTTACACCGTATTTGTGGAAGGTTGCGCCTCGCAGATATTCCGGCTTCATTTTTTTAAGGTCGCCTTTAACCATGACTGTTCCAAACCCATTTTTGGGGTTATGCTGGGTTCCCTCACCGATCACATAGCCAGCCCCGCCGCCGAGAAAAATTTTGGTCCCCACGCCTATTGTTTTATATGTTGGGTCGTTAACCAGCGGGTTTAGTTCGCCGCATCCAGCATAATTTACATTACCATAATTTGGAAGTAGGATCCCCATGTAGGTGTAAAGCGTCCTATCTGTACTGTTTGTTGCAGCATTATACCTTTGATAACAGTTTCTTGGATTGCAAAGTATTGCCTGATTCAAGTCGTGAATCGTAAACTTTGTTTCCAAAACCTTCCTTGGGTAGCAGTCTGTTCCATACGCTACCGCCTTAAGCTCTATTTCCTTACCGGTAACTAAATCCTCGATTACATGTCCGCCCCCATATTCAAAGCCTCGTGTTACACTCATTTTCGTGGCGCCTATATAACAGTCTACGGCGGCATTTCCATGGTAAGCCTCAACGTCGTTAAGCCAAACTCTCTCCATTTTTATCGGAGGATCACTATGCCCAAAGTTTAGAAAAGCCCCTGAAGAGCACATAGGTCCAAAAGTAGCCGTTGTGACAACGTCCACCTCGTTAAAGGCTTTTTTGACACCGCTACTTTCAATTAGCTTCTTTATTTCCTCAACTGTTAAAACTTGGATGTCTCCATGTCTGATTTTCTGGTTAATTTCTGCGACAGTTCTCCTATCGAGTTTATTACACCTCCATGCCCTCGAAACATTATTCCAAAATAAAATACTTTTTGAAAAAAATATTCCGAAAAGAATATATGCAGCACTTGTTCATAAACAAAACATGCTGCCATCCTTAGATGAAATAGCAAAGAGAAGAAAACTATTAGGCTTAACTCAAAAACAACTGGCGAAGCTAGCTGGCGTAAGTCAATCATTCATTGCTAAATTAGAGTCTGGAAAAATAGATCCTGCATACAGTAAGGTGAAAGCTATTTTCAGCGTTTTAGAGAGAATGGAAAAAAGGGAGAATTACACTGCCAAGGAAATCCTACATGAGATTGTTGTGAGCGTGGAGAAAAGTGACAAAGTTGCGAAAGCCATAAGCCTAATGAAAGAGCATGGTTACTCGCAACTACCAGTATTTGATAACGGAAAATGTGTTGGATGTATTTCGGAAAAAACATTACTAAGCCAAATAACAGCCGCCGAAGATCCATCAAAAGTATCTCAAAGACTTGTAGAGGAAATTATGGAAGAAGCGCCACCTCAAATTGACGAGAACGCGCCAATACCCTTGATTTCAAATCTACTGCACTTCTATCCCGCAATTCTCGTTACGAGGAAAGGCAAGATAATTGGCATAATAACAAAAGCAGACCTCTTCAAAATAATCATGTAAAGCAAAGCCTATAGTATTAAAACTAAAATGACAGTTTTATTTCTTAATTGAGTTTATCAAAGTGCTGGAGGGCCAATAGCGTCTATAGATTACCACGTTCATACATTCTTTTCCGGTGATGCTAGGGGAAAAATCCTAGAGTATGTAAAAATTGCGTCAATAAAAAAATTAGAAGAGGTTGGAATATCAGATCATTTTACTCCTGAAAGAATCAGAGGAAAGTTTTATGAACCGCCTGTCTACAAGAAATTATCAGACTATGTAGAAAAAATAAACGAAGCTAAAAGGAAAATGGAAAGCGCTATTGGGCTCAAGGTTGGCGTTGAAGTAGACTTTATCCCTGGACTTGAAAACGAAATTAAAGATGTATTAAAAGGACTTTCCTTCGATTATATCATAGGGTCTGTACATTTTATAGAAGACTGGCCGTTTGACCATCCCAAATACATTTCAAAGTATCAGAGATGGGATCCTGCAAAGCTATACGAGAAGTATTTTACGATTGTTCAAGCCTGCGCAAAATCGAAAATATTTAATGTTATAGGGCACCCGGATTTAATAAAGAAGTTTAGGTATAAACCGAAAACCGACATCACCGATCTATATGTGGCGACGGCGGAAATTTTTAAGGAGAACGATGTGTGTATCGAAGTTAATACAAGCGGGCTACGGCATCCTTGTAGGGAAATATACCCTAACAAGCGATTTTTAAAAATATGCTATGAGGAAGGAGTCCAAATAACCC
>JAGTQI010000079.1 GCA_018396955.1 Candidatus Bathyarchaeota archaeon
CGAGGGTTCGGCCTCAACCTCATCGAAAATTTCTACCACCAATCCTGCCTCTTTAAGGTAGCGTGCAACCATCTCGGCGAAACTCAACCCGCGAATCACTTTGTCTGTGATTATCAACGCTTTTTTGCCTTCAATTTCCCTCAAATATTCCAGCGCGCCTTCTCCAAAAACCATAGATTTTGGAGAGGCAAACTCCCACATGAACATTAGACCCCTAAATAAACTCCGTTGGAACCTTGCTAGCAGTTTTTACAAGCTCAGAAGCCGCCTTAGTGTATCGCATAATTTTAGCCATGTTACCCTTCAACTTAAACTTTCGCATAAGCAAACTCTGAATGGGGTCCAACTGCCCCATTATAAGTTTCTTCCAATTCGAATAGGGTCCCTCATAGACAAACTCGGCAGTTTTAGCCTCTCTGCTGGGCACCATGTAGGCGTCCCGACACTTCCCGTGCCAAAGGTCTACGTAAAAAACCATCTCCTTGTCCAAGCCTTCATCAGGGGTGACGATGAATAGGAAGTCGCCCTCCCAGTCCTTGGCGGCCTCGGCATAAGCCTCGTTCTTGTTAAGCTCCTCCTTGAAGGCTTTAATCCACTCCTCACCTGGAAACTTAAACTTCTCCATACAAACCACAAAAACATTTTCCAACCAAACATATATAATAATTTTAGGCCAACTTTAGCTTGCCTAAGTTGCCTAACTTGCCTAACTTGCCACACTTGCCTTAACAGCTATCTTATCCAGTAAAGCCTCCCTTTGCTTTTCAATCTCGGCTATGGCTTCGTTCATTTCGCTCTCAAAAAGCTCGTATGTTGGCCGTGATATTCTGCCGCTTTCAAGCAAGCTGTTCAAGGCTTGTCTCTTTTCTTTTTCACAACTGTCTCGTATTCGCTGTTTAATCTCTCAAAGGAACGCTTCCACGAAAACAATTCCAAACACCAGCAATGAACGAGGTAAACAGAGAAAATAACGTTTTTTAATATGCAGAGATATTGCTAACTGTTTTTAACAAAAATAATGAAAAATTAAACTTTAAAATGTCGACCCAAAGTTCTCTGAAGTTACCTTAACTTTGAAATTTTAAACGACCAGTCCTCGACGTAGACAAATTCTTTTGGAATCACCGCCTAGCACCTTTTTAAGAATCTACAACCTGATTAATCTTAAGGTCTACAATGAGGCTTGCAAACATGTATGCCTCTTCAAAGCTCCAGTTATGTTCACGCATTAAGGCTTTAACAGCCTCTTAACGGCCAAGGAATAAGCATCAAGCGAATCGGCACAAACCAAAATTTCATAACTATTCCCTGTTTCTAATATAGGCTATGAAACACTTTTCCTCTTAAGAACATCAAAGCTTAATGTTACCTCACCTGAAACTTCTATCGCTGAAACGAAACTTCTCCGTCAGCTTGGACTGCGTTAAATCACCAGCGGCGAAAAGCCCCCCCTTCAGCGAAAACTGGCAAATAGAGAATTGTTCCACATGTTATTTTCTTGACATCCATGTTTCCGTCGCGTCTCCCCAAACTGCCTGTTGGAATTTAACGAACCTCTGGAGCCGCCCCAATAGTCTAATCATCGGACAAATTCTCACTTTTACATTCTTTCAAAATGAGCATATTCACCAATTACAGGAACAATTTTATCCTAGCTTTGAAGGGCTTAAGCCTCTGTCAGCCATCTTTATCTACTTTATGCGGACGACAAGCGTGTCGCCAAGCTCCCGCTCCCTCAAAGAATATTGGGCCTGTGGCACCATTAACCCTAGACCAGTCCAACTTTTCCAAAGGCATCTTCCAGCTCCATTCGAACTTTTTCTTCGGGTTTGAAGTATCCCGCTGGTCCATGTTTTGATGAGAAAGAATAGATGCGCTTACTTTTAGGCACAATCTTCATTTAATTCGCCATAGATAGTTTTTGACATTTGATTTTGCTGATGGGCTTATTAAGTTTATCAACAACAAAATTCCAATTACTAGTAAGCTCAGGAACCGTTTACTCTCTACTCTACTCGCTGGAGAGAAAAAGAGTTTACAAACTAACAGAAAAAGGCGCAAAAACAATAGAAACCATTCTCAGCGCCAATGACAAAATAAAAACTTCATAACAAGCCTCCTAAAAGTCCAAGCACCATCATAACTTTTAAAATGCAAGGCTAAACGAAATACTAATGAACCTTTTAGTTTTGCTTTTATGGTCACCATGAGCGATTTGCCGCTTCGCTTTAATATGTGACAAATACAAGCCAAAAATAAAAGGTATATTGGACAAACACGTTTTGGTAATGGTTACCGGGGACAAAAGGAAACTTTTTAAGGTGTTTCCTGCCTTAATTATGTGGGAATTGAAATGAAGAAGCTTTGGTATTTAATGTTGACTTCGATTGTTTTGTTGGCTTTGTTTTCAACGATGGCTTATGCTTTTGCCTCTGAACATCAAGTGCATCTGATGGTTGTTGAGTGGTATGGCCGGGGCAAGGGGCGTGTTATCATTTATTCGATACCTTCTGAAGACGATTCCATGACGAACCCGGATTATAAGCTTCTCCCATTTTGGTGGCACACGACAATTAAGTATTGGATTAATCCAAAGAATAATTATGGCTTTTCAACATCAGCTGTTGTAACAACCATTACATCGGCAGCCAACACATGGGATGATCAAACCAGCTTTGAATTGTTTGCTTATCAAGGCACAACAAGAAAAAGCGCAGGAGTTCGAGACGGATACAACGTTGTTGCTTGGGGTCTATACATTAATCCTCAAGTGATTGCCGTCACTTACATATGGTATACCGGTGACACAATCGTTGAAACCGACACGCGAATGAACACCCTATTTAAATGGAGCCTTACAGGCGAATCAGGGAAAATGGATGTTCAAAACATTATGACGCACGAGTTTGGCCACTGGTGCGGTTTAGACGACCTATACGATGACAAAGACTATTGGCTCACCATGTATGGCTATGCAAACTACGGGGAAACATACAAAAGAACACTGGGACTGGGAGACATTCTCGGACTACAAGCAAGATATGGCGCATAACCTCTCCACCCCCTCCACCCTCCCTTTTTCGAAATCATTTTTATGCTAGCGTAGGTTGAATCACAGATATCCTCTGGCCTTAACCTCCCATAACACATTAGGTCAATAGCAATTTTTGTTGAAGGGCTTGTAGCTGCATTCGATATATGCCTTAATTCTTCTTTCGTTGGGATTTTGTCAAGGTATTTCACAGTTTTCTTAAAAGGACGGCTTATTTTTAACTTCAATCCCATGAATTTCAGGAAGTTTTGACAGCGTTCCACAAAAGTAAAGTCTTCCAGTGTGTGTAGGAACCTTTGCGAAGCTCAGATAAAGCCCATCTCCTCAAAACTTCATATGCTTAGTTAGAGGATAGCCTTACTAATTCTTTAGATGATTTTCCAGAGCTTTCACAAAACCCGCAAGCACATCCAAATAGTCATGGGCTGTTCTCCCACTCCAAAACTTTAGCTCATCAAACCAAGCCATAACTTCTGCGTAATCTTCATATAGCCTCAGAGCACTTTTAGAAAATGCATGTCTATAACTAAACCTCTCCAAGGTCCATCAAGAAAAGAGAGCGAAGAAGTATAAAGGTTCAGATAGGAAAATTGGGCCCGTAGCTCAGTAAGGATAGAGCACCGGGCTTTTAAGCCAAAAGCCAAGAAACCCGGGGGTCCCGGGTTCAATTCCCGGCGGGCCCGCCAACAATCATCAATACTCGCACAAAATTTCTAGAAAGATTTGTCAACTTTTTATAAACATCGAATCAGCTTTTCTGGAAAAGAAAATAAGTATGAGGGTAATTGACTAGTAATATGGGGTAGTCGTCTAGCTTGGACTAGGATACCAGCCTGGGGCGCTGGCGATCCTGGGTTCAAATCCCAGCTACCCCACCATTGTTTGGATAAAACACCAGCGGCCACGGCTATTTCCTCTTTCTGAAAAGTTTGACTCCTTCAACTTCGCAGACGTATTCGAAGCCGGCCTCTATAAGCTCCGA
>JAGTQI010000080.1 GCA_018396955.1 Candidatus Bathyarchaeota archaeon
GAGGCTAAGAGTATTAGACGCATGGCTGATGGTAAAATAATCACTGAGACTAGGCATGGGTTTGTCTGCGCCAATTCGGGGGTTGACAAGTCTAACGTGCCTGGAGAACGCTGCGTGGCTTTGCTTCCAGAAGATCCCGATGCTTCCGCTGCTAAGATTAGGCGTGAGATAAAGCGTTTAACTGGCTGCGATGTAGCTGTAATAATTTCTGATACACACGGCAGACCCCTAAGAGAGGGCGAAATAAACGTTGCTGTAGGCGTTTCAGGCTTAAAGCCCATAAGAGACCGAAGAGGCGAAAAGGACTTGTTCGGCTATGTTTTACGTGTTAAGCAAACAGCCGTTGCCGACGAGCTTTCTTCAGCAGCTGAACTTGTTATCGGACAGACGGACGAGGGCGTTCCAGTGGCTATTATCCGCGGTTATAAGTACATAAAGTCTGAGGATGCGAAGGCTACAGAGCTCATAAGACCACGCGAAAAAGACCTATTCCTCTAAACAGCGGGTGCAGTGCTAATTGCCTAATAAACTTGTCTCGCTAAGGGAAGCCGACAGCCTAAAAATAATATGTTTGATGGATAAACTGTGTGGACTTCACATCATCCATCAATAGGCGGGAAATCCAAAGTGTACGAAGCTGGGTTGTAAAGCGTATGGGCGAGAAGTAGGTTCAGGAGAACTTTCGCCATCCAATAGCTGAACATGGCTTGTCAATGCTGGTCACAGCATATTATGGTGGGAAGGTGCACAGCGTACCTTTTGACACTGGCATAAGCTCAGATGGAGCGGTTTCAAACACACGTAGCATGAGGACATGTTTAAACCGAGAGGTGTGGCCACTTAGGATGGTTATGTTAGGCGATATCCAGAATTTCCAAAGGAAGCGCATATCAGCCCAGCCAAATTCGTGAAAACAAAGGAGCCTTATCTGTTGGCTGAGGATAGGTGCTTGTGACTGGCGAAATACCAAGAATTACGGATTTTGAGAGGGGCTATACTCAGCAGCGAGCCTTTATTGACGGTGAGTGGAGGCCAGACCCTTGGGTTTGGGATGACCGCGCGTTAGCTGTTAACGTGAAAAATAAGGGGCTTGTTATATTATCTGGATGTGCTCACGCTGGAATAGTTAACACAGTATTTCATGTTAGGCAAATCACCGGAACAGAGAGGGTCTACGCCATAATTGGCGGTTTCCACTTATCTGGGAAAGATTGTGAGGAACGTATTGACATGAGTGTGGAGGTGCTTAAACAGTTAAAACCAGAATTTGTTGTCCTCATGCATTGCACCGGCTGGATGGCGCCTTCGCTATTGCAAAAGCCATGCCTGAAGCCTTTGTCTGGAACAGTGTTGGAAACCTCTACATGTTTGAAGGTGGAGCATGAAATTTTTCTGAAACTAAAAATTTAAAAGTGAGACTTTGAAAATAAGGCATTCCAAAGTTGTGGAGTTGAAATTCGGTGATAAGGGAGAAAAGACAAACTCCATTCTTTAAAAAGAAGCTTGAGCCAATAGAGGTTAAAACTCCGAAGAAAATTTCAGAACTGCTTGCGGAAATGGCTAAAACTGGTTTTCAAGGCAGAAAACTTGGCGAAGTTGTTGGAGTCTGGGAGGAGATGCTCAAAGACGATGTCGTAATATTTTTTGGTTATGCCGGCTCTATGAGCACCACGGGACAGTGGAAGATTGTTAATTGGCTTATTGAAAAACGCTTTATTGACGTTGTTGTTTCCACAGGTGCAAACATTTCAGAAGACATTTTGGAAGCTATGGGCGGCACTTATTGGCAGGGGCACCATATGGTTGACGACAACCAACTTTTACAATATAAAATTGACCGTTTCTACGATGTTTTTGCTGATGAACTTGAATACCGCCAAATGGAAAGCCTTATCGCCAACTTCATGAAAAAGCTGAGCCCAAACCGTAAGTATTCTTCGGCTGAATTTCTCCATCTCTTCGGGAAGGAGCTTTCCCAGATGGGGATTAAAAGCATAATTGCAACAGCCTACGAAAACAAGGTGCCAGTTTTCTGCCCAGCCATAGTTGACAGCGGCTATGGAATAGCCTATCTCCTAAATAGGAAGCTGGAAGGCAGCTTTGACATAACCATAGACCAGATGAGAGATTTTGAACAGCTTGTGGATATAAAGGCTAAAGCGGCTCCGGAAAGCGGTGTAATCTACATTGGCGGCGGCGTCCCGAAAGACTTCATACAACTAACCACGGTTGGCAGAAGCCTAACCGAATCAAGAAAATATGAGCGGGTCTACCCTCACAAATTTGCCATACAGATTACAACCGATGCTCCCCATTGGGGCGGCTTGTCAGGCTGCACTTTTGAAGAAGCCATAAGCTGGGGTAAAGAAGCCAGGGAAGGGCGGAATGTGCAGTGCTACTGCGACGCAACAATAGCCCTCCCCATAGTGGTTCACGCCTTAGCGGAGAAAATCGATAAAAGAGCGAAGATACCGGACCTTTCCTGGCTTTTTAAGGATTTAGAATAGCCTATGGCGTTTTCTATGGAGAAAGTGAAGGACTTCGAAATTTCGAAAGGCACTTCAGCAGATACGCTTGTCAAGCAGATGCTTGAAAGCGGAGGCTTCACAGCCAAAAATTTCGCAATGGGCGTTGACATCCTTGAAGCGATGCTGAAAGAGCATGAAATCCTAAACTTCCTCTCTTTTCCCGCATGCATCATTGCCACCGGCACGAGGGGAATAATCCGTGACATGGTTAAGCGTAAATGGTTCCATGTTTTGGTTACAACCTGCGGCACTTTGGACCATGATTTGGCACGGTGCTATCGCGACTATTTCCAAGGCGACTTCTACATGGACGATAAGGAGCTTCATAGGAAGGGAATAAGCCGAATAGGCAACGTGCTCGTGCCCAACGCCTCCTATGGCGAAATCATCGAAGAGAAAATGACGGAAATTTTAAACAGCATATATGCGGAAGAAAAGAAGGAACTCGCCACCTACGAGTTGTGCTGGGAAATCGGCAGGCGTTTAAACGAAAATTCATTATTATATTGGTGTTGGAAAAATGGCATACCTGTAATAGTGCCCGGCATAACAGACGGTGCGGTTGGCTACCAGTTGTGGCGGTTCAGCCAAGACCACAAAGACTTAAAAATAAATGTGCTCAAAGACGAGCAGCTCCTAAACGACATGGTTTGGAAAGCGAAAAAATCTGGAGCCCTAATAATAGGTGGAGGCATATCAAAACATCACGTCTTATGGTGGAACCTATTCAAGAGGGGCTTAGACTACGCGGTTTATATAACAACAGCCGTCGAATATGATGGGAGCCTATCAGGAGCCCGTCCAAGGGAAGCCATATCATGGGGGAAAATCCGAGAAAAAGCAAAAACAGTGACTATAGAGGCAGATGCCACAATAGCCCTACCAATTATGTATGCAGCCTTGCTTGAAAGAACATAGAACACCTTTCGAGGCGTGCAACGTGAAGGTGGCTGTTTGCGGTAAGGGCGGCGTCGGCAAGACCTTGGTTGCTGGCGGTTTAGCCTACGCCTTTGCCAAGAAAAATTTTAAGACCATTGCTATTGACGCCGATCCTTCGCCGAATCTTGCCCTAACTTTGGGTTTATCTTCCGATGAAGCCAGCCGCATATTGCCCATATCTGAGAATAAACAGCTTATTGAGGCGAAGACGGGCACTGGTTATGCTGGTGTTTTCCGCTTAACATTCACTGTTGATGACATAGTTCGGGAATACGCGGTTATGACGCCTTTAGGCGTAAACCTCATCGTCATGGGAACCGTCCGTTCCGTTGGGGCTGGGTGCACTTGTCCAGCCAATGCTGTGGTTCGTTCACTTCTGCGGCACTTGATTGTTGAACGCGGCGAGGCTGTTGTCTTAGACATGGAGGCTGGCGTCGAGCATATGGGACGCGGCACAGCGCGGCACGTGGATGTCATGCTTATTGTTGCTGATGCTAACG
>JAGTQI010000021.1:0-19693 GCA_018396955.1 Candidatus Bathyarchaeota archaeon
TACATATGTGCCTATGCTACCCCCTTCAATAACCTCCATATTGTTTACAACGTTAACAAATTTCTTTTTGGGATTCATCATGTTTTCAATAATTTTCTATACAGCCTCAAGGAAGCTTAAATTTCGATTCAGCTTTGCCGAATTTATAGCATACTATTTCTTTTATCAGCCCATATCCTTCCTCGTCCTCTTTGCTGGCATAATTGCTGGAATCTTCTTTAAAGACCACAAAATAGACTGGAAATTATAAGCAAGTAGAAGCCATTAGGGTGCAGCTGGATAGCAATTATTTTAAGGTTGTATGTAAACGTTTATGAGAGGTTTCGTGATGTTGGCTGTTGAAGCCTACAACGTTACTAAAGTTTTCGGTAATATCCGCGCTTTGGATGGGTTAAGTTTCAGCGTCAAGACCGGCGAGTTTTTCGGACTTATCGGCCCGAATGGAGCGGTAAAAACCACTGCTATGCGGATAATTTCAACACTGCTTATGCCCACGTCTGGAACTGTTAGGGTTTTTGGATGCGACGTAATGCAAAATGCAGCGGATGTTCGCTGAATAATCTCCTATCTTCCGGAGGAAGCTGCGCTTACCGTTATCTTTCTGGTTTAGAGTGTCTTAAGTTTATGGCAAGGTTCCATATAAGCGACAAGGCTGAAGCCCGTAAAATGGTTATGGAGCTGCCGAAATATCTGGTTTGGGAGAGAGACTGAAAGATAAAACTAAGACTTATAGTAAGGGGATGAAGCGTCGCCTTCTTGTTGCCAGAGCCTTAATGCTTAAGCCGAAACTGCTATTCTTGACGAGCCTACAAACGGTTTGATGTACTTCACTCCTACCATGTTAGGGAGATAATAAAAAGTTATGTTAAGAGGCACAACGTGACTGTGCTTCTTTCAAGCCACAACATGCTTAAGGTTGAGTATTTATGTGATAGTGTTGCCCTAATAAACAAGGGCAGGGTGGTGGCCGAAGGAGAACCCCGAGAACTGAAGGAAAAGTTTGGGGGCGCAAACCTGGAAGAGGTTTTTGCAAGGGTGGTTAAGCTTGCTTAAAGGGTTTGGTAACTTCCTACTGAAAGAGCTTAAAGAGCTTGTAAGAGACCCAAAAATTCTTTTAGGAATGATAATTGTTCCCCGGGTGATGTTTCCAGTTTTGGGCGGGGTCATAAACTATGCGACAAAATCTGCGCAGGAAAGAGCCGCGAAAGCCGCCCTTATTGTTGTGGATAACGATGGGGGATACTGGGCTAAGAATTTTACAAATATGTTGAGGATGGCGGGCATTAATGTTTTTAATGAAAGTAACATCGCATTGAGCAGTGGAAACATAACAAGGCTGCTATCGAAATACAATGTCACGCAAATTCTGGAAATTCTAGCGGCTTTAATGATACCATAAACGCATATCTTAGCGGGCAAAGCGTGAGCATTAAGTTGAAGTTTTATGGAGTGCTTTCTACGGTAGGCGCTTTTGAGGGGTTTGGCTCGTCAATAATTGATGCTTTCATTGAACAGTTTAACAGGCAAGTTGCCCCAAATGTTGTTGCGGTTGAAAAATGGGTAATTATAAAAGGCGAAGTTAAGCCCGGCGTCGACCCAGCCATGCTTTCGGTCTGTTTATGTCCCAGTCTATTGCCCTTCCTATCACGATTATGATTTTGCTTACTCGGTGCAGATAGCCGCCACCTCAGTAGCCATGGAGAAAGAGGAGAAAACCCTTGAAACGCTATTGACTCTGCCTATGGATCGCCTTTCGATACTCTTGGGGAAGCTTTCCGGCTCAATTATTGTTGCAGCTGTTGGCGCTGTGGCCTATATGGCTGGCTACAGCTATTTGTTAGGCTCCGCCATGTCAGGGGTTCCAGCCAACCTAAATTTGGATTTTGCTGCCTTAGGGCTTACGCCCTTATTCTATGGTTATCTGCTCTTAGGCACATCCCTTTTTGTAACTATGCTTTCGGCTTTGGCTTTGGCTATTATAATGTCTGCTTTCGCTGAAGATGTTCGAAGCGCCCAATCTTTCGTGGGCTACATTTACCACTTATATTCCTCCAATCTTTCGCCCTAATATACTTGGACATCAACACCCTACCATTGGCGCTGAGAATCCTATTTTATGCCATTCCATTTAGCCACCAAATAATAGCCTCAAAAGCCGTCATAATGGGCGACTATTGGACCGCAACCTTAAGCATAATTTACGTCTCAGTCTTCACGATGATAGTTATGTATGTAGCTTCAAGGCTCTTCGCAACAGAGAAAATTCTAACGGCAAAAATAAAGTTTAAGAGAATTGGAATAGGGCGGCGGAAAACAGCAAAAGAGCTTTAGCGAAACTTTTCATAATAAAGCGCGTAAACTATCATGCGGTGAAAGCAACTTGGGAATTCAAAAAATTGAAGTTTATTCAGTTACTTTGGCTTACCGCGAACCTTTCCGGATTGCCCCTGGAGCAAGCACCGAAAGCCACAACGTCGTCGTGAAAATAGTTACGGATTATGGCGTTTACGGCTGGGGTGAGTCCTCCCCTTCAGAGCGAGTTACCGGCGAAACAGCAGAAACAGTTATCAAAGCCTTAGATAAGATTGCACCTACGCTTATTGGCATGTGCCCCCTAAGAATTGAGCAAAACATTGAGCTTATGGACTCCATAGTGGCTGGAAACCCAGCGGCAAAGGCAGCCATAGACATAGCTCTACACGACATTTTAGGCAAGACTGTTCGGAAGCCTCTCTACATGGTTATGGGCGGCTACAGAACAGAAGTTCTAACCGACATCACGCTAAGCATAAAGTCTCCAAAAGAAATGGCTAAGGACGCGGTTAAAGCCGTCAAAAAAGGATTTAAGGCCCTAAAGGTTAAGGTTGGCGTAAACCCAGAAGAAGACGTCGAGCGAATCAGGCTCATCCGCAAGGCAGTCGGCGAAAACGTAGAGATAAGAATTGATGCAAATCAAGGCTGGACGTCAAAACAAGCTATAGAAGTTCTAAATAAGATTGAAAAGTTTAATGTCCAATTTGCAGAGCAACCGGTTCCAGCAGAAGACTTAAAAGGACTTATGGAGGTTAAGCGGAACTCACCCATACCCATAATGGCAGATGAAAGCATTCACTCCCCAGAAGATGCCCTACGCCTAATAAAAGCTGAGGCCGTAGATCTAATAAACATAAAACTAATGAAAAGCGGGGGAATCCACAAAGCCAAAAAAATAGCAGCCATAGCAGAGGCCGCCGGAATACCATGTATGATAGGCTGCATGGGAGAATCAGAAATAGGCATAGCAGCAGGAGCCCATCTAGCAGCAGCAATTAAAAATATACAGTACGCAGATCTAGACTCTGACTTGCTGCTTAAAGATAAACTAGCCACAAAAGGCGGAACAAAAGTCAAAGGCTCAATGCGCACATTCCCAAAACAACACGGGCTAGGCATAAAAGAGCTAAACTATAAAATCCTTGGAAGGCCTCTGAAAATTTATCGATAAATCCATGAACATCCTTTTATATTTGAGAAATCTCAGAGAAATTTCGCACATTTTTAAATTTATGTTGACTTGTCGTTAAAGGGTTGTTAGAGTTATTTAGCTTAGTTCTTGTAGGGCTCTAAGGCGTTTTATTATGTTCGGGTGTGTCGAGAAAATTTCAATTATTCTGTCCAGCGTCGTTAGCCTTTTTGATAGAAGTTCTTGAACTAGTTTTTGGTCACTTGATGCCGCTGCTGACAAGGCTGCTGAGTCCGTTTCTACGCGGTCCGGGTCTGTTATGAATAAAGCTTTGAAAGCGTTCAGTTGTTGCGCCTGCTTTCTTATTCTTCCCATGTTTCTGGTTGCGTTAACTATTTTTGCCAGACCTACTGAGAGTTTCTGCGCTCCGTTCTCCACTATCAAGGCGCTGTGTCTGTCTGCATAATACTCGCGGAGGCGGCTTAGATAAAGTATGAACATGTTTAAAATCCATGAGAAAGCCATGAACCCGATGCCTAGCGCAGCGGCTCCTCCACCACCTTCTCTGCGCCTATTATACATGGATTTATATATGGATGAAATCATAAGCGAAAATCCAATATAGTAGAACAGTGCAGGCAATAGCGAAACAAACATCATTATTTGCACGTCTCTATGCTTTAAGTGCCCCAACTCGTGGCCAAGAACAGCTTCAATCTCCCCCTCATCAAGGGTCTTTAAAAGCCCACTTGTCACAGCTACGCGGTTTCCAGCGACAGGTGAGCCATATGCAAAAGCGTTGGGAATTGGAATCTGAGCAAGCATAAGCTTTGGCTTTTTCAAACCACTTTTACTGCTTAAATTTTCAACTACTCGGTGGAGCCTAGGGTTCTCGCTTTCAGGTATTTCGCGTGTGCGGTAGAGGGCGTCAATAATGTATGGGGAGATCAGCCACTGCCCAACATTAAACGCCACAACTAAAACTCCTAAAACCAGTACGTCTACAACACCAATTAAGCTTAAGATTAGCGTAAACACTAACGTTGATAAACCTATTATAAGAGCTAATGTCCCAACCATAGATGCACGTAATTTCCATAAGCTCGGCATTTTTTCACCAGTCAATGTTCAAAAAGGAACACGTTTATATCTGTTACTCTCAAGATTTAAGCCTTCAGATTAGCTTTTATTGGTTAAAATGTATAATTTCCTTTTATGGAGCCGCTCGTTGACGACATAGGAAGTTTCCCTCTGCCAAAATTTGTTGAGAGAAAAGTATTTGAGGAAGCCTACAGGCTGGCAAGAGAACAAGTTGCCAATGGAAAGGACTTGAGGGAAGATTCCTTCTTATTTAAAAACTTCTACGAGGTCGTAGTAGATTCTTTTTTGAGAAAGCTTGAAACTGGTTTGGACGTCGTTAACTATCCACAACACTATGACATACATAAGCAGTTCACCGAACCTATCCACAAAGCGATGGAAAAAGGTACATACATTGTTGAGGAGAAGGACGCAATCATACCAGAAATACACGTTATTAACGAAGAGGCAAAAAGAATCTGCGAAAGCATTGGGAAAAAAATTGCCCTCCGTGTTTGCGTTACCGGCCCCTTAGAGCTTTACCTAAAAGAGGTTGGAACAACCTTATACAAAGACGTGCTATTAATGTTTGCAGAAACCGTTAAACGATTTGCCAAAAACGCCATTTTAAACTCAAAATACGTTAAGACAGAGGTTGTATCCCTAGATGAGCCGAGTTTTGGCTTTCAAAAAATATCAGCTGACAAAGATGCGATTGTGGAAGCCTTAGAAAAGGCCTTAAATTTTGCGGGTGACGCCCAAAAGCACATTCATATGCACTCTCCAGCCGGAATCATGGACATTTTAGATGTTAGAAACCTAAATGTGGTATCCGTAGAGTATGCAGCCTCTCCTCGTAACTTAGAATTCATTTCAAAAAGCACACTTGAAAAGGCGGATAAGTCCATCCGTGTGGGAATAGCCAGAACCGACATAGACTCCATCATCGCAGAACTCTATGAGAAGGGAGTAACAAAACCAGAAATGGAACAACTCGTTGAAAACGAAAAGATCATCAGAAAAAGATTCGAAAAGGCTAAGGAAAAGTTTGGAGAGAGAATAACCTTCACAGGACCGGACTGCGGGCTTGGTGGTTGGCCAACGCAAGAAGTAGCCCAGCTTCTCCTAGAAAGAACCGTCAAGGCTGTTAAACGGCCTAGCTATTACTAGGGAAAATATGATTTTTAATAGAAAAGTTTTTATATTGGCGCTTCTCTATCCTTTTTCCATCGAATAGAAGAGGGGGCTTAAAACGAGGTTCGGCGGTTCTATTTTTGGAACTCCCTTCTCTCCTTTCTCCCCTCTTAAAGCTTGCCGAGCCCGTGGGCGAACCCCTCCCACATAAGAATAAACGAGTTTGCTATTGAATTATATTAGAATTATAGAAGTTTTTGAATTCTTGGATAGCATGCGCTACAGAATATGCCTTTCTTTCTATCAGTTTCAAAGATGGAGTTGGAAAAATACATAACACAGAAAGGGTTTCTGCAGTGGGTTAAGCCGAAGGTGTGCCCAAGCTCATGCACCGCCTCTTTTGTGCCTCTTTCAATGAAAAGCTCAAAGTTTGATGGGGCGCCATAGAATTCTGGTCTTAGCCTCCAAAGGGATATGAGAGCCGCCTTTCCAGGGCATTCCGCCTCTCCAAACACAAAATTTAATCCTAAAACGTAAATGTCGACATCGACTACGCCTAAAACACGGTTTATGTTTTTGGCTTTTTCAGCATAACCCGCCACTAAGCTTAAAATCACGTCTGAGCGGTACTGTCCTCTTACTTTGTCGAGGGCTTCCTGTGGCAAAGCTAAAGTTTCAGAGATTATTTGGCACCGTGTTTTCGGGAAAGCCATATTTAGGTTTTCGCATATCCTGTTAAGGACGTTGAAATCGACTTGTCCTATGCGTAAAATTCCTATCTCCATGTCCTTTAAACCTTAAACGTGTCTCCAGGTCTGGGGGCTACAGCCTCTAGTCCGGCTTCCTTCTCTATCCATTTTGCAAGAAGTTCGCAGTTTCCCTCAGCGCCGTGGATTACGTAGAATTTTGCCTTGCCATTAATCCTTTTCACGGCTTCTTTAAGCTCCTTTGCTCCGCAGTGAGATGAGAAGTCAAAGTGTTTAATTGTAGCCTTAACCTTCTGCATTTTTCCGTCTATGACACATACTCCCTTCTCTAAGAGCTCTCTTCCAGGTGTACCCGGGATTTGATAGCTCACCAGGAAAACGGCGTTGTTTGCCTTCTTACCAATTTTAGATATGTAGAACGCTGCTGGACCGCCTTTTAGCATGCCGGCTGGCGAAATTATTACACATGGCATTTTTGTTGCTTTTCTGCGATCCCGCCAGCCCTCCACCCAATTGACCGAGTGGATGGCGTCCATGAACAGTTTTGGGTCTCTTAGAAATTGCATGTGGTTCATCATCATTCTGCTGGCTTCTCGCGCCATTCCGTCAAGGTAAACAGGATGCTCAAAATGGTGGGCGGCGAGGATGCATCCAATTTCTTGGGATCTTCCAATGCTGAAGGCTGGTATGAGAACTGTTCCTCCTCGTTCTACGACTTCTGTTACTTCTTCAACGAATTGCTTTTCGAGTTCTGGCCGCTCTGGGTGGTCCTCGTCGGCGTATGTGCTTTCTATTATAACTGCGTCTAAGTCGCCGTAATCCATTTTTGCCCCTTCTAAAAGTCTTGTGTTTATCAAGTTGAAGTCGCCGGTGTATAGAAGCCTCCTTCCTTCAGCCTCTATGAGGACCTGTGCGCTTCCAGGAATGTGTCCAGCGTTGCGAAGTTCAAAAGTTATGTCTCCAACAGTTTCTTTTACGCCGAAATCTAGGTGCTTAATGTGCCTCATCATGGTTCTAAGTTCAAGATACTCGTATGGGAGATAGTAGCTGGAAAGATGTATAAAGTCGGAAATTAGTAGCTGGCTAAGCTCTGCTGCAAGCCTATTCGCGTAAACGGTTTTCTTCCCGTGAATGAAGAATATTGGAATTGCACCAGAATGGTCGAGGTGGCTGTGTCCAAGAATTATTGCGTCTACTTCTTTTGGCGGGACGTGCATTGGGAAGCCAGGCTCATGGTTTAGCATTACGCCGTAGTCTAGCAAAACTTGTGTTTTTTCTGTTTTGACGGATATGGCTGCTCTACCAACCTCGTGGGTTGCGCCTAGAAACTTTATTTGAAGTGGGCTCATCTTTTTCAACCATTAACGCACTTAACATTGACACAGCTGTTTTAAAAATGTATTGACTTTTCAGTGTGGGCTACTCTAACAAGTCCACGTTTGATAGCC
This sequence comes from Candidatus Bathyarchaeota archaeon, assembly GCA_018396955.1. Lineage (GTDB taxonomy): Archaea > Thermoproteota > Bathyarchaeia > Bathyarchaeales > Bathycorpusculaceae > JAGTQI01. The sequence continues at coordinate 7,812 of JAGTQI010000021.1, forward strand.
CTTAAAATTTCATCCAAGTCTGTTGAAGCTTGGATTTCGTTGTAAACAGTCCAAAGTTCATCTGCCCTATGGGCGTCGCTTCCAGCCACACCGGGCAAAGCCATCGCCTTGGCTAATTCTTCGGCTAGTATATTTAATTGCCGTGAGCAACCACCATTCAAAACCTCAACAGCATCAATTTCATAGTTTTTGGCTGAATCGCCTAAACCAAAAGCTCTGTAGGGATGTGCAGCAACCACCAAGCCGCCTCTTTCATGAGCAAAATCTATGACATTTTCAACAGTCCGTGGCTGAGGTGGAACTTCGGCGACTCCCAGAAGGACGAGATCACCGCCAAAAGAGCTAACTTCTATGCCTGGAATAATGAGGATGTCTGGGTAGGCTTTAGCCAGCTCCAACACCTTGTAGTATCCTATGACGGTGTTGTGGTCTGTTATCGCAGCGGCTTTTATGCTGGGGTGGGCGAAAAGCTGTTCCACTATGGTTTTTGGATGTGTTGAGGCATCGGGTGAAAACATTGTGTGAATATGTAAGTCTGCATGAATCAAGGGTTATCCGCCTAGCCTAAACGCATTTTTCTTTAAAAAGTTTGACAGAGATTTAACCCATTTTTTATCCATATTAAAGGATTTAAAAGTGACACCTTTTGCCACGCACACCTTTTTGCATGCCTTCAGAACCTCCTCACCCCAGTCCTCCAAATTGTGAAACATCAGCACCATTCGGTAATTGTTTCTGCCTATGTAGTCTACCACTTGGGAAGCCACATATTCCACAGTTTCCTTATCCGGGGGCATGGCTGTTTCATGCTGAGATAGCGGGTAAACCTCATCGAGCTCTAATGGAATTACTCCAAAAGGCGCTTCATAAAAACAAATGTGAAGTTTATGCAAACGTTCTATTGGAAAATCTTGAAGAGCTTTCATGAGTCTTTTGCATTCTTCAGATTTGTGGTAGGGCTTGACCCTGGTCTGAGGCATCAGTATAAGGATTTCAGCCTCGCTTGGAGGAGCATACCTCTCAGACAATCTGATTCTGTGGCGCACAACCTCTGGACGGGCTAAACCAACAGAATCAAAGTAAAAGAGTCCACTACGCTTTACAGTTGGGCTATGCTTTTCGATGAACTTTTCATATTTTTTCAATTTTTTTAACGCTTGCAACAGTGCAGGGTGTCCATGCGCTTTAAACTCCAGGTGCTCCCAAAGTCTACCTTCCTTTATCGCCTGTTTTATCCGCTTAATTTCAGAAGAGCAAACGTGAAGGTTGTGTTCCGCGATGAATACTTGCCTCTCTTTACTGGGAAGTTCCGCCACATCCTTTGGACTTTTACTTGAGCATTTGGGGCATGCACATGGGAAAAAATCAAGCTTCTCAAGCCTCACGGTCCCAGTTTCAGTCATGTAACGGTTTTCTCTGGCGTAGATGGCGTAGGCTGCAGAATCAAAAAAGTCGCATCCAAGGGCAACGGCCAAAGAAAACATGAAGGGATGCCCAGCACCAAAAAGGTGGAAGGGGCGCTCAATGGGCAAGTTCATTTTAGCTGTCAAAATCATGTCAACTAGAACGTCGAAGCGGTAGTTTTCCATAACCTCTGTTGGGCTTCCCAAAGCGTGGATGTCGAATGGAAGCTTGGCCATTTCTGAAGCCGACATCGCTACCAAATCCAGATAACGTCCGCCTTGAACAGGCCCAACCCAGAGAATATCTTCCCTCTTCTTAACTTTGAAGAGTTCAACGGCCCTTTTCAGCGTCGCATTCACCGTACGCTCCACGTGTTTCTTTGAAACTCTCCAGCCGGTTGGCCAATCAAGTATTGTGGCTATATCCGTGTTTATTCGCTCTTGGTAATCCACAATTTCTTGAGGGGAAATTTCCACATCTCCATAAACCAAAATTTGGTAGGCGCCAGAATCCGTCATTATTACGCCCCTAAAATCCAGAAAGTTATGTAAGCCCTTTTCAGCTGGCTGGTTTTGGAATCGCCTTTTTAGGATATAGGCATTCGTTATTATGGCTTCAAAGCCAAAATCCTCGCGAATTCTTCTAGGCGGGATTGGTTGTATAGCCGGGTTTATGACTGGGAAAAGGAGCGGAGTCTCTACAGTACCACTTTTTGTTCGCAGCTTTCCAATTCTGGCAAGTAAGTCCCTTTCTTTTACTTCGAAGCTCATTATGGGATCTAAACAAAATCAGTTGAACATGCTTATAAAATGTAGAGCCGCAAACTTATATTACAACAGCCCATTTTTAATACCGCAGAAAAGAGGAATATGCCCATGGCTTTAACTGTTCAAATTGAAGAGAAGCCAAAACTTGAAAACTCTGTTCTAATCGAGGGTTTGCCTGGCATAGGCTTCGTAGCTAACATAGTGGCATTACACCTAATACACGAGCTAGAAGCCAAACGCTTCGCGAGAATCTTTTCAGCATCATTTCAAGACTTGGCTGTAACAACAGAGACAGGCGGCACCCGCTCTCCAATAAACGAGCTATACTATTGCAAGAATAAGGGGGAAGGAAGAGACCTAATCATTTGGTATGGCAACACCCAAGCCCTAACCACTTTTGGACAGTATGAGCTTTGCGGAAAAGTTCTCGACATCGCCGAGGAGCTGGGATGCCGCTTCCTCATAACCATTGGAGGATTTAAACAGGAAGAGGTTAAAGAAACGCCGGAAATCTACTGTGCGGCTTCCGATCCAGAAACGTTGAAAGAAGCCCTGAGCCTGGGCGCAAAAATAATGGTTGGAAACATTTTCGGTGTGGCTGGCATACTTATAGGGCTTGGCAGCCTCAGAGGCTTTAGGGGATTCTCACTTCTAGTGGAGACTTTGGGCACTTATCCAGATGCTAATGCGGCTAGGTATGCGCTTTCTGCCCTAAACAAGTATTTGAACCTAAAAGTTGATTTGTCAAGGCTTGATGCTGCTGCTGAGAAAACCACGAAGATTTTGGAGTCTTTCGGCTGGATTAGACCTATTAAGGAAGAAAAGAAAAGGGAAGAGCAATTCCGCTGGTTTGTCTAACCTCCTCTCGTCTCGCTGATAAATTGTTCATAAACCTTTTGAACCCTTTCGGCAGCCGGACCTGAGCCTTCCACAACGCCTTTTTCCGTTACCTTGACCTTGTCCATAACCCAAATGAAACCCTTATCCTCGTAAAGTTTAACCATTGTTGGGAAAACCCTTTCAAGGCGCTCTGCCAGAGCCTTCAAATCGAAGGGTTTTTCAACACTTAAAATTTGGGCAACGACGTTACCGTTTAAAAAAACCCTATGAAGCTTTTTACCCTCCTCGTCCTTTGCATCTGCTAGGCATAGGCTTAAGTTGTCCGGATTAATTCCTATCAATGTTCCATTATATGTTTTGCCAGCCGTTGTTGTCACAATTACTGTTTTATCTATGAGAGCCGAAACTTCCGTGAAGAACCTTCTCTGAGCCACTGACAATGATTATCCTCCTCTACGTACACGTTACAAGAACACATATTTTAGGGTTTAACTGCATAAGTATTATTAGGATTATTCAGCCAAAATAGTTTTGGCGAATAAAATGGCACATGTTGATAGGGAAAGGGAAGCCCTATACTCAAGACTCCGCTCAATAGAGTCTGACCTTTCAGGGGCTTCTTCCGCGATAAGCGACGTTGAAAGCAAACTAGCCTACATTGATAGTTCAATGGCTTCGTTGCCAAGTAGGCTTGTGGCGGTTCGTGGACGCGGTTATGCGGCAATGGGACACTTAGAGAAAAGCGTTGAAATTTTAACTAAGAAGTGGATAGAAGCCTCACCAACAATCAAGCAAAGCTTTTACAGCAATGTCCAACCACTAACAGCCCAAATTCGAACTCTCCAATCTGATGCACATAGGCTTAGAGCCGAAATAAACCGCGGAAACATAGGCTACTGCTGGTCTTTAGCGGGTCGTCTATCAACAGAAGCCTCCATGTTAAGGGCGAGAATATCCATGGAAACAGCGAAGATTACCGCTTCGCTTGGCGAGTTTTTGGGAAGCATAAACGCCATAGACAGGGACTTAAAAGTGGCAGAAAAAACAGTGGAGCTTTTCTCTTACGCCTCTTTTCCGCTGAAACCCGAAGAAAGTCCTGTCTTGGCCATTGAAGGAAAAATTATGGCGAAAGACAAATGTGAGGGAACCCTATACTTCACGAATCAAAGGTTCATTTTTGAGGGGAAAAAGGAAGTTGTTCTCGAAAAGAAATTGTTTATAGCGACAAAGAAGAAAACGGAGCGCACAGTCCTTATAGAACAACCCATAGGAGCGCTTCAAGAAATTGTAAAGGGTAGAGTGGGGCTGATTGCATGGACAGGCGTTTACATACGCTTTAAACCCGAACGCGGATTGGAGGAAACACCCTTCGACGTTAAAGGTTGGGAAGCCGACGTAATAACAAGGTTCTTCCAATACATTATAGGCGGCGAGGCAGACAGAGACATAGCGGCAATAAAAGGCATAACTCCAAAAGAGGCACCAACAATAAGGATTATCAGATGCCCCCACTGTGGGGCGCCTTATACAAAGGAAATTTACAAGGGGCAAACATCAGTACAGTGCGAATACTGCGGAACCGCAATAATGATTCAATAAAAAGGATGTCAGTGTACTGAATAAATTCTCTAATCTTTGCTCATTTTTCGGATTTTTTCTATTTCTCTTTGAATTCTTCAATTTTTTCTCGAAATATTCTTCTAAAATCTCAATTTTCCGGCATTTTGGGAAATCTTTGATATAACGGGTCCAAAGCTAACTCTAGGAACTATTATTTTGCCATAATTTCGAATTTCTTTGATTTTCTGGCTTATTAACTCTGGAGTAACGTTTTTCTCCAGCACACAAGCGTTAACAATTTTCTTTATTCGTTCTATTTCTTCCTCGGTCACACTCGACCAAAACTTCTGCGTTCTTTATTACTCCTTCCTCAATTTTATGTTCGCTCAAGTTTATTCACCTCCTACCTTGAAGGTTATTTTTGAGAAGGAGGCTCTGTAGTATTTTATCCACCTAGAACCCTCTGAAGAAAATTTAACTTCGCTTTCGACCAGCCCAATTACCTCTAATCTCGCAAGGTGATAAAGAATTGTCGACATTGACACGTTTAACCCTCTTGATATCTCCGTTGCCGATGGCGACTGCTCCGCCAAAGCGTTAAAATTCTTCTTCCCAAAACACTTCCCAGCTCTAAAGCTATAATCCTCCACCGCCAATCCCTCAAATCAATCTCGCAACCCACAGAGCCTTCCCCTCAATACAGTAAGAAAGGGTTAAAAGAGCATTTTGCCTACTTCAAAATTTTTGAAGTTTTTAAGATACTTTTCAAGTTAAACTCTTCTCTTCCACGCTTTGCTTCAAAAAAACAGCCACGTTCGGCGGCAGGTCACGGTAAACTGTAACATTTGGTCCGATCCAACAGTTGTTCCCGATTTTTACGCCCGGCATTAGGAGCGCGTTTACACCGGTTTTGACGTTGTCCCCTAGAACTGCGCCCAGCTTTGTTCTTCCAGTGTCCACAAGCTTGTCCTTAACCGTCATTTTTATTGTTCCGGCGTCGAGGCGATAATTAGCCGTAATTGTTCCAGCGCCCAAATTACAGTTTTCGCCAATTATGCTGTCGCCAACATATGACAAGTGCCCAATGTGCACTCCATCCATTATTATGCTGTTCTTTATTTCGCAAGCGTTTCCTATTCGCACATTTTTGCCGATGCTTGTATATGGGCGTATGTAGCAGTTGGGTCCAACATCGCTGTTCTCGCCTATGTAAGCTGGTCCTTCAATGTAGGCTCCAGAGCGTATACGGGCAGTTTCGGCAACAGTCACTGGTCCAACTATGTGGGCACCCTCTTCAACATTTCCAAATATGCTGTGTTCCATTCTTGTAAGCGCCCAGCGATTAGCCTCCAACAAGTCCCAAGGCCTGCCTATGTCAAACCATTCATCTCTTTGAATTTCAACGGCGAAAACCGGTTTTTCCTCTTTGATGAGAAACTCGATGGCATCTGTTATTTCCCATTCACCTCTTGAAGAAGCCGATATCCTCTTTACCGTTTCAAAGATTTCAGGAGTGAAAACATATAGTCCAGCATTAGCCAAGTTTGTAGGTGCCTCTTCCCGAGAGGGCTTTTCAATTATCCGTTTTACCCCTCCATCATCTCTAAGCTCGACTATGCCGTAATCCTCTGGACGCTCAACATGCACCACTGACAGCGTCGCTGAAGGCCTTTTTTGATGGTGTGTTTCTAGAACTTTTTTAAGGGCCTCTGCCGCGAAAAGTAAGTCGCCATAGACAAGCAGGAACTCCCCATCAACATATGGCTCGACAACGCTTACAGCATTCCCAGTTCCAAGAACACCCTTTTGATAAGCATATTCAATCTTTATTCCAAGTTTTTCTCCAGAGCCGAAAAAACCGTGGATAGCTTCAGCCATATAATGCACGACTATTACAACTTCACTTATTCCACAAGCCTTAATAACACTTAAACAATGCTCAAGAACAGGTTTTCCGCCAACACTGATTAATGGTTTTGGACGAGTTGAAGTGATGGGCTGAAGCCTTACACCCTCACCCGCTGCCAGAACAACAGCTTTCACTTTCCAAACCCTCCGCAACCCTTTTAACAGCAGCTAAGGCCTTATCCATTATTCTTTTAGCAGTCTTTAAAGATTCACCCTCGACTGTCAGCCGTATGAGGGGCTCTGTGCCAGAAGCCCTAACCAGAACCCATCCATCCTTAAGGGACAAGCGAACACCATCAACCGTTGAAACCTCCTTATAATCTGGAAAAGACTCTTCCAGAAGCCCCCTCACCCTTTCGACAATAACATATTTCGCCTCGTTTCCGCAGCGAATATTCCTTCTAATAACTGAATATGCTGGAACTTCAGCAACAAATTCTGAAAGGCTTTTGCCCTCATCTTCCAAAGCCTTCAAAAGAAGTGTTGATGAGAGAATTCCATCTGGACAATAATGATGTTTTGGATGTATCCATGCACCGCATGGCTCCCCACCAAAAACCGCCCCAAACTTTTTCAAGGCCTCAGCAACATAAACATCCCCGACCTTTGTTCTAATGACTTTTCCACCTATGGATTCAACCATTTTCTCAAAACACATAGAAGTCTCAACATTTGTGGCAACAGCCCCGCCTTTACTCCTTTTTAAGACGTGAGCCGCGTACGCCGCCAAAACTCTGTCAAAGTCCACAAAGCCGCCATTCTCGTCTATGAAGGCGACTCTATCCCCGTCCCCGTCATAGGCTATTCCAACATCAGCCCCTAGCTCCTTAACAACTTTTGCTAAAGGCTTTAAAGATTCAGTGTTTGGCTCAGGGCTTCTACCTGGAAAAAAGCCGTCTGGCTGGACGTTTACAGCCTTAACTTCACAGCCTAACTTCTTGAAAATTTCTGGTGCGATATGACTAGTGGCTCCACATCCCGGGTCAACTACAACCTGCCACCTCTTGCCAAGCCTCAGACTTTTCAACACCATGTCCACATATAATTGGCTTTCATCGCCATATTCAACCCTGCCGAGATTCCGCCACTCTACAAGCCTAAAACCTCCACTTTCGATAATTTTTTCAATCTTTTTCTGGCGTTCTTCATCGTATGCCATGCCATCCTTTTCAAAAATCTTTATACCGTTATATTGGGGAGGGTTATGAGAAGCCGTAACCATCAAACCAGCATCAGCCCTAAGCCTCCCAGTTAAATAAGCTAAGGCAGGAGTGGGCAAAACACCTAAACAATAAACTTCTACTCCACAAGCCACCAAACCCGCAACTAAGGCATTCTCAAGCATCAAACCAGAAGCCCTTGTATCCCTCGCCACAAAAACCTTACCAGTCCCAATGACAGTTCCTAAAGCCATCCCAACCCTAACAGCCAAATTAGGAGTTAAATCCGCATTAATTATTCCCCTTAAACCAGAAGTGCCAAACATCCCCGTAAAATCACCCTCCCGATGCAACCTCCTAAACTTTCTACGTTAATTGCCCAATGCAGCTATAAAAGTTTAAACAAGTTCCATAGAAGGTGGGCCGGACCGTATGCGATTAAAAAATAAGTGAATCCTTTTCAAAGATAGTTTACGGCTTTACGGTTTCTGGATATGTATTCTGGACCCATAACTTCAAGCACGCATTCTGTTGTTGGTTTAATAAATGTGCAATTCGCAATAAAAGCGGCGCAGTATACGTGATTGAAGTTAACCCCCAAGCATCAAGAACCGTGCCATTTGTAAGCAAAGCTAAAATGGTGCCCCTCGCAAGAATAGCTGCAAAAGTAATGGTCGGTTACAAGCTTAAGGATTTGGGTCCCACCGGTGAGCCAAAGCTTTCTCATGTAGCCATTAAAGAGGCAGTCTTTTCCTTTGACAAGTTACCAGGAGTTGTTGTTTTAGGTCCAGAGATGAAGTCTACAGGCGAGGTTACGGGTATAGATGACGACTTCGGAAGAGCTTATTACAAAGTCGAATTAGCTGCAGGCACAAATCTGCCGTTAAATGGCACTGTGCTAATTAGCGTCAGGAACGAAGAAAAGGCGAAAGCTATACCTATAGCGAAAAAACTTTCTGAACTTGAATTCAGAATATTGGCTACACGTGGCATGGCTGAAACCCTAACATCTGCTGGCGTAAAACCGAAACAGTGTTTAAGATTAATGAAGGCCGCCCACATAGTTGATTACATTAAGTCGGGGATGATTCACCTCATAATAAACGTGCCAAAGGGTAAAGGCCCTAAAGACGATGAATTTCAGATTAGAAGAGATGCATTAGAGTACAAATTACCATATATAACAACTATTGCTGCGGCTCATGCTGCAGTTAAGCTATAGAATGTATGAAAGTGCGAGATTTTACAATAAAATCGCTTGATGAACGCCATCACGAATTGATAGACAAATTTTTACCATATTCCCTCACAAAATTGCCACGTTTAGCTTCAATGCAACTTTTTGAACGATTGCCTGAAAGTCCTCAATCCTCTTCAAAAGGGAAAAATAAGCCCAGTTATTAACATTCCCGCAAACAACACAGAAAGTTATGCCGACGCCCTGTCATCTCCATTGATAGGTGCACATTATAATTTGCCTTAAGGAAAGCTAAGCAGCTTTTAGTGAATTTACCATTTGCGCGTTTTTGTTTATATAATTTTAGGATTCGCTAAAGAAATTGAAACCCTAGCATCTTTTGGCGTAAAACCCCTGAAAGGGATGCTGAAGATCAGTTAGGCCCTCGTAAATTGTTACATTAAACTTAAATTCGACTGTTTCGAATTGTCTTGCGCCGTAAACGGTGGATCAATTGCCAAAATTTAGAAAAGTCATCGTTAGGTCTCCAGCATCGACAGCAAACCTAGGACCAGGTTTCGATGTGTTCGGCATGGCCCTTGAACACCCCTACGACAAGGTAACTATTAAACTAACACAGTCCAATAAAGTGGAGATTGAGGTCCACGGAGTATCATCTAATACCATCCCTTGTGATCCCTTTAGGAATACGGCTGGAGTTGTAGCTGGGCAAATGTTGAAGGAATTCGGATTAAATCTCGGCGTATCCATTAAGATCGAGAAAGGAGTGCCTCCAGGTGTAGGACTGGGCAGCAGCGCTGCATCCGCTGCGGCTGTGGCTTTCGGCTTAAACGAGCTATTAGGCTTACAACTCGATCACAAAGATCTCATCCGATTTTCAGCTAAGGGGGAGGTGGCCTCAGCCGGTTCTGAACATGCAGATAACGTTTCGGCAGCGGTTTGCGGCGATTTTGTCATTATAAGGTCTTACGACCCAATTGACGTTATCCATTTAAAGGCGCCACCTAATCTTGGTGTGTGCGTAGCTATTCCTAAGATTCAAACGTTACCTAAAAAAACCGAGAAGGCGAGGGCAGTTTTGCCGGTGGAGGTTCCTATGAAGAAGGTGATACATAATGTCGGTCACGCTGCGGCGATGGCTGTGGGGTTTGCCTTAGGTGATGTAAAACTTATAGGGCGCTCTATGCATGATGTAGTTGTTGAGCCAGCTAGGGCCTCTATGATTCCTGGCTATCAAATCGTAAAGGACGCTGCAATTAAAGCGGGCGCTTGTGGCGCTACCGTAAGCGGTGCAGGCCCATCTATTATCGCCGTTGTTGACGAGAATGACCATACATCTGAAAGTGTAATGGAGGCGATGAAAAAAGGATTTAGAAAAGTCGGCGTTGATGCCGAGGTATTTTCCACTAAGCCGGGGAAAGGTGTAAGTCTTATATGGGCGAAATAACGCCATTCCAGTCGTGCATAAGCTGCGGGGCAACATACAAAATTGACGAAATAGTGTACACGTGCCGTAAATGTGGAGACCTTCTAGAAATTAAATACGACTACAATTTTCTAAGGGACAAGATCACTCATAGTGATTGGAGAAGCCAACCATTGTCCGTTTGGCGGTATAGAGACTTTCTCCCCATTCGTGATCCGTCGAAAGTTGTTTCTTTAAATGAGGGTGGCACCAAGCTTTACCATTGTTCTCGGCTTGGCGCAGCTTTAGGCATAAAGAATCTTTACGTCAAGAATGAAGGCGACAATCCCACCGGTTCCTTTAAAGATAGGGGGATGACAGTTGGTGTAAGCAAGGCGTTGGAGCTTAATGCGAAGATGGTTGCATGTGCCTCTACTGGAAACACCTCTGCCTCTTTGGCAGCATATGCCGCCAGGGCAGGACTTTCATGCATAATTCTTATTCCGTTGGGCGGTGTAGCCTATGGAAAACTAGCACAAGCCATAATTTACGGCGCAAAGGTAATGCAGGTACGGGGCAATTTTGATCACGCTCTAAAAATGGTAGTTGAGATTTCGGAGAAGCATAGGGAAATATACCTTTTAAACTCTATTAATCCGTTCAGGCTTGAAGGACAGAAGACAATAGCTTATGAAATCTGTGACCAGTTAAACGGGCTTGTCCCTGATAGAGTTGTTGTTCCCGTTGGCAACGCTGGAAACATCAGCGCTATTTGGAAGGGTTTCCTGGAGTTCTTCAAGGTTGGTTTAATAAACAAACTTCCAAAAATGACGGGGATACAAGCTGCAGGTGCCTCGCCTGTGGCTTCAGCTATCAAGGAGGGAAGGGACTACATAGTTCCTGTTGAAAAACCTGAAACTGTAGCTAGCGCCATAAGAATAGGCTCTCCAATCAGCTGGAAAAAGGCGCTTGGGGCAATTAGAGATTCGGGGGGAACTGCCGAAATAGTCGAGGATGATGAGATACTGGAAGCGCAGAAAATGCTTGCTAAGTACGAGGGCATATTCGTAGAGCCTGCTAGTGCTTCATCAATAGCTGGTTTAAAAAAACTTGTCGATTATGGGCTCATTGATAAAAACGAGGTTGTTGTGTGTGTTGCAACTGGCCATGGACTGAAAGATCCGGATGCTGTTGTGAAGTCATGTGGAAAACCCCATGAGGTTGATGCCCGTCTTGAAGCTATAGAAAACTTTTTGGGTCTTTTATCGGTTAGGTGAGAGGTTACATATGCGGTTGATACTTATTGGATATGGCGTTGTCGGCCAGAGCCTCACCAAGATCCTCATAAATAGGAAAAGTGAACTCGTTAGAGGTTATGGTTTCAACCCTAGAGTTGTGGCTGTTGTTGATAGGCATGGCGCTGCTGTAAATCCAAGGGGCTTAGACCTTGAGAGATTGCTTGCAGTAAAGAATGAAAAAGGCTCTGTGGCTGCGGATAACAAATTCGGTAAGCCAGATATGTCTGCGCTTGAGGTTATTGAGTTGTTAGAGGCTGAAACCGTAGTGGAGGCTACGCCGACAAACGTTAAAGATGGCGAACCAGCTCTTTCACACATAAAAGCCGCCTTTAAAACTGGAAA
>JAGTQI010000021.1:19705-20267 GCA_018396955.1 Candidatus Bathyarchaeota archaeon
TATAAATAAGGGTCCACTGGCTCTTGCTTTACCAGCCCTTATAGAACTAGCTGAGCACAACAAGGTTTATTTCAGGTTTAGCGGTTCAGTCGGCGCAGGCACCCCTATTCTAGAGTTCGCCAAAAGGTGCCTCTTTGGAGACAGGATTCTCTCCGTGAGGGGCATATTGAACGGTACAACGAACTTCATTCTCACGGAAATGGCTGAAAAACATGTCAGCTTTGACCAAGCTTTGAGGAAAGCTCAAGAGCTTGGTTACGCTGAAGCCGACCCGTCAATGGACATTGATGGGATAGATACAGCTTGTAAGCTTACGATTCTTGCAAATTGGGTTATGGGTAGGAGGGTCACTTTAAAGGATGTTCACATAAGGGGCATACGTGGCGTGACTATGAAGGAAATTGAAGCTGCTGCAAGGGAAGGTTGCACAATTAAGCTTGTTGGAACGATTGCTGAGAAATTAGAAGTTAAGCCGACAAGAATTTCAAAGATAGACCCTTTGGCAGTAAGTGGGACACTAAACGCGGTGACTTTTGTTTCAGAATATGCTGGTAAGCAAACA
>JAGTQI010000021.1:20299-20573 GCA_018396955.1 Candidatus Bathyarchaeota archaeon
CGCCAGTGCTGTTTTGAGGGATTTATTAGACATAAAGCAGAAATTAGCTACAAAACTGCTACTTGAAGTATAGGAATGGTGAGTTAAAATGAAGATTGTAATGAAGTTTGGCGGGACATCTATTACGGGAATAGAGAATGTCAAACGGGTTGCAAACATCATAGCATCAGCCGCCAAGCAAAGGCAAAAAGTTGTCGCAGTTATATCAGCACTAGATGGAATGACTGAGAAACTAATCGAAGCCTCAGAGCTCGCAGAAAAAAGAAACAGAAAC
>JAGTQI010000081.1 GCA_018396955.1 Candidatus Bathyarchaeota archaeon
AAACTATATAGTGCCGTTGAATAGAATATTAGTGGGCAATATAAACTTGGCGATTACACATAGATTCTTTTCGCTGCATGTTAAGGTTAAATTTTGAGGCTTAGCGGCTATCTAAAAACATGCAGGGTAAAGAAAAGGTTTTAGCATAACGACTGAGATTTCCTCCACGCAAACTCCGCTCTTTCTATTTTCAATAATCATATCACTCTTATTTTCGTTTATCTGCAATTAAGAGAACATGGACAGATAAAAAATTAATAAACGGAGCGAAGGATAATGGGAGGTTGGTGTTGTAAGGTGAAGTGGTATTGGTGGCTTCTTATAGCGGTGTTTGCTATTTTAGGGTTGTCAACGTTAATGCCCGCTTCAGCCAGTAAGCCCTGTCTATTAGGCTACTACGCACACTGTAGCTTTACACCAGTAAGCACCATAATCTGTTGGGTGATCGCTGGAGCTAGTTACTTGTTCGGCAAAAGGTGAGAGGCTCAAAATTTTTATATAATAATAAACTTGAGCCATGAAAAAGAACATATTTATAGTCCTGTGGTGGGGACGACATGAAAAGTCGGCGGATACTCCTAATATTGTTGGTAACATTAATCTACTTTTCAATCTACTTTTCAATCAATGTAAGAGCTGTAAATTCGTCTGGCAATCCCGCAAGTGTTAGGGTTGGAGTATGGCTTGTGAATGTTGAAAAAATCGATTTAGCTGCCAGTAGTTATCGATTAGACTTCTATTTATGGTTTAGGTTTAACCCTGCTGAAATAGGCCTGGATGATGTAAAAGAGTTTGAGTTTGTCAACGGATATCCCACAAAATACGAGGTATACTCAAGTGAAGAGCGTGGTTATCTGGAATATCGCGTTAGGGGGGACTTCATAAAAACTTTTGACTTCTCGCGGTATCCATTTGAGACACATAAACTCACCATAGAATTGGAGCATAAGAACCTCACCGCTTCCTACTTATCCTTCGAGGTGGACCCAACATCGAATGTTGATATGGCTGTTAATGTAGCAGGGTGGGAGATAGGGGGTTTTGAAGCTAGTGTAACAGAGCATTCATATGGCGACGAAGCGTATTCAAGATTTGTCTTTAGCATTACATTAAAACGTCCTGTAACCTCGTCTTTTATCAAAAGCGTCTTGCCCATTGCTGTTATAACCACGATATCCTTGCTTGCTTTTGCCATATCGCCTCAAAACTTTGCTCAAAGAATAGGCTTAGGCGTCACAACTCTCATGTCCGCTACAGCATTTCATTTGGCGTTACTCAGCAGTATACCTCCCATGGGTTATCTAACTTTAGCTGACAGAATGATGCTCGCCATATACGCAATTTTCCTCTACAACCTTTCAGCATCCGTTTACATCATGAAACTTGTAGACGCAAAAAAGACGGAAGAGGCACAAATATTTAACAAGAAAGCACTAAAAACACTACCAATAATCATCGTAATCTTGATAATAACCCAACTAATCCTCTAAAATGCGTAGTGCATAATACTACAAAATCTAGATTAAGGAGCATTAGCGCAATACCCTTTTCAAAGTGTTTAATCACTCTATGTTCTGTTTGCGATGACTAACAGAAATGTGGAAGGGTCTCATCTAATCCCATCTTTCTTAGTGATTTAATGAACTTTGTTGTGGAGGATTGTGCGCACTATTACTATGGGTTTGTGTTTTATTTTTTCCAGCATCTTCCAGCTTACTTCGGTTAAGTTAACATTAAATTTTTCAGCCATGTCCCATACGGTTCTGCCAGCCCCATATCCTCGGGCGCGGTTTGCAAGCTCTGCGATTGTTAATGCTTCCTCTGTTGATATTGAGTGTCCGGCTACTGCTATTGGAGTTGCTCTTCTTTTCAGCTTCAACATTCGCCCAACAATATAGGTGGTGAAACCGCCGAAGCTTTGGATTCCGTTGATGGGCTTTGGTCTGGGTGTGAAGTGGAAATTTCTAAAAGAGTATGTCTTGTCTGTGTCGGCGATTATGACGCAGACTTTTTTCCCGAGCATTTCAAATATTTTTCTACGGATTTCTTCCGCTATGGCTTGGGCGTTTTTTAAGGGCAGACAAACATATGCGTAAGGGAGGTTTGTTCCATCTATGCCTCCTTCAGAGCCGAACATTAGGGCTTGCAACAAGCCAGCGTATTGAAGGGCAACTTGCTTGTGGCGGCTTCCAGCATCTCGTGGATAGCTGCGAAGTTGCTGTATAAGTTTTCTCTGCAGATGGCAGATTGGGCCAAGAAGGTAGCCCCATATAAAAGGCATCCAAATTTTTGCGATTATTTTTGCGTTTAGGCTTGGTTTCACCTTGTTTTCGTCTATAATATTGCCGGTGGCTGTTGCAATGGCTTTTTCTGATACGACTACAAAGTCTCCATCTGAAACTTTCCCTTCAATACTTCTGATTATTTGTTTTATGTAGTCTTCTCCGGGTCGCCAATACTTTGTTGTTAGAGCATACGCCTTATACCTTGGCATTTGAACCGCTTTAGGGTTTAGAGGCTTTTAAACCGCCTTTTAATTTCTTCAATGTTGCACTCTTGGGGCTTCATTTTTCCTTCGGGGCAAAAGCCTAATTCAACACATGTGGGTCCAGCATTCTCAAAAAGTGACGGTGCAACCTTTTTCACTTGTCGAAGCATTTCTGTTGCAACTTCGCGGAGCTCCCATTGAGAGCGGGTGCAGCATCGCAAATTGAAGAAGTGGCGGAGTTCACGAGCGTTCATTGTAACTACAATGTTTGTTTTTGCAGCATTTGGAAGAATATATCTGGCGTCTTCCTTTGGGATGCCCATTTCCAAAAGTCTGTTGTAGGTGGCTGATATGCTTTCCAATGTTTCGTCAAATATTTTCTTTGCCTCCGTATTTTGGGCTATAGTTGGCGGCGTCACATATTTTTTCAGCGTGTCATATGTAACGTAGCGTTGGCTTTGCTGTGTGTAAGATGCAATGCGGTGTCTAACAAGCTGATGGGTTAAAGCCCTTGAAACTTCTTCAATGCTAAAGGTGAAGGATGCATGCTCAATCACTGACATGTGCCCATATCCAGTTACACGCCTAATCGTTTGCCTAGCCTTCTCCAAATCTATGCCGTCTAAAATTTCAGATGGATTTCCGCTTCTTGATGATGTTAAGGCTGCAGCCCCGCATAGAAGTTCGGGGTCCGCCGTATAACGGAGAAGCCTAACCCTCACTTGACACACCTTTCCAATTTAAACCACGAAGGTAATAAATCCGTATTTGTGATAAAACGCTTTTGGAGTCCCTCTTGGCAAGAGCGAAGAAGCCGGTGGACTACATAAACGAGCTGTGTTCCAGTAGAAGGGAAGAACAGCGGAAGCTTGGGGAAACTTTAAAGGCCCAATATGAAAGGTGGACGAAGACCCTAGCCCTAAAAGACTTTCTAGAATTTAATGAAACCATAAAAATGAACAAGTTTGAAATTGGTGTTGCACAGTTTTTCGGAAAGTTTCGTGCCTATGCCTTCGAGGAGTACATTTACCGTCTTCTAAAGGAAAAAGTCGCCATTAAAAAGCCTTTTGAAGTTTTTTGGGGGGAAAAATGTCTTGTTTGGCAAGACAGCATGAGAAGTTACGCCATAGAATTTGACCTTTCCATAGGGCAGAAATTAGGCAAATTTATCGACCCCATAGTTGTTTTTGACGCTAAGGTTGAGCTTGACTCAGCCAGGCTAAAAACTGCTATTGCTTCTTTTGCCATGCTAAAACTTTGGAAACCCGCGGCCAGATGTGCGCTTGCCTACATAATAAGGGAGCTAGACAATCACC
>JAGTQI010000082.1 GCA_018396955.1 Candidatus Bathyarchaeota archaeon
ATACTCCAACCCTAACACTTACGGGATTACCAGACGAATTTACAGCTCTTACATTACACATTAAGATTGAAAAGAAGATTAATGTTACCAACAATATTAAGAGTATCCGCCGACTTTTCATGTCGTCCCACCACAGGACTATAGATATGTTCTTTTTCATGGCTCAAGTTTATTATTATATAAAAATTTTTAGCCACTCACCTTTTGACGAACCAGTAACAAGCCCCAGCGATCACCCAACAGATTATGGTGCTTAGTGGTGTAAAGCTACAGTGTGCGTAGTAGCCTAATAGACAGGGCTTACTGGCTGGAGCGGGTATTAACGTTGACAACCCTAAAATAGCAAACACCGCTATAAGAAGCCACCAATACCACTTCACTTTACAACACCAACCTCCCATTATCCTTCGCTCCGTTTATTAATTTTTTATCTGTCCAGGTTCTCTTAATTGCAGATAAACAAAAATAGAAAGAGCGGAGTTTGCGTGGGGGAAATCTCTGTCGTTATACTAAAACCTTTTCTTTACCCTGCATGTTTTTAGATATCCGCTAAGCCTCAAAATTTAACCTTAACATGCAGCGAAAAGAATCTATGTGTAATCGCCAAGTTTATATTGCCCACTAATATTCTATTCAACGGCACTATATAGTTTACACTCTTAATGGGGCGTTTCGTTTAGTGGAAGTAGAGGTGCTTGAAAGAGACGAAAAGAACCTGCGCTTATTAATTAGGGGAGCGGATGCTCCGTTCATCAATGCCTTAAGAAGGAATGTTATCGCGGAAGTTCCTTGCATGGCTATAGACGATGTTGTTATCATTGAGAATTCTTCTGTTTTTCACGATGAAATTATAGCTCATAGGCTTGGATTAATCCCGTTAAAAACTGATCTTGACGGCTATAACCTTCCAGAAGAGTGCTCTTGTAAAAGTGAGTTTGGATGCAACTTATGCAGGGTTATACTTACGTTAGATAGGGAGGCGAAGGAAGGAGCAATAACGGTTTATTCTGGCGACCTTACTTCAGAAAACCCAAACATAGTTCCCGTCAGCGACAAAATCCCAATAGTTAAGCTTGCAAAGGGGCAGAAGTTAAGGCTTGAAGCCTATGCAAGGCTTGGGAAGGGAAAGAATCACGCGAAATGGCAACCGGTTTCGCTTTGCTCATACAAGTATCTGCCACGAATAAATATAAACGGTGAAAGCTGTGATGCATGCGAGAAATGCGTGGAAATATGTCCGAGAAAGGTTCTGGCAAAACGCGAGGGGAAAATAGAAGTTCGCAACTTGTTGGCTTGCACTTTATGCCGAGACTGTGTTGATGTTTGCCCAAAACAACCGCCAGCAATAGAAGTCGACTGGGAAAAAAACGCTTTCATATTCAGTGTCGAGTCAACAGGCGTCCTACCACCGGAGAGAATAGTGATGGAAGCCGTGAAAATTTTGAATAAAGACCTTGAGGAGCTTGCAAAACAGATTGAGGTGTAAAAGGCTTGAAGAAAGTTAAGGCGACAAACCCAGAACTGATTGAAACTATCCGTTTTTTAAGGAAGCAGAGCAGGGAAAGCGGAGCGAAAATTTGGAGAAGCATAGCCGAACTATTAACAAAGTCGAGAAGAAAGCGCATAGCTGTAAACATTAGCCGATTGAACAGATACACGGAGAAAAACGAAATGGTGGTTGTTCCCGGCAAAGTGCTGGGCGCCGGCGAAATAGACCACCCAATAACCGTTGCAGCCTTCGCATTTTCACAGAAAGCCGAGGAAAAAATAAAGAAAGCGCGGGGAAAATGCCTATCCATAATCGAGCTTATTAAGAAAAATCCAAAAGGCTCGAAGGTTAAGATTATAGGGTGATAAAATGCAGCTGGAAAGCGATTACAAAGTCATTAATGCTGATGGCCTTATTCTGGGAAGAATGGCAAGCGTAATTGCCAAGCGTCTATTAAAAGGCGAAAAAATAGCTGTTGTTAACGCGGAAAAAGCCATAATATCTGGAAAAAAGAGAAGTAAGGTTGGAGAAGCGAAAGATTTTCTTGAGGTTGGACACCCGGGAAAAGGTCCCATGCATCCTAGGAGACCTGATAGAATCCTAAGAAGAACTATTAGGGGAATGCTCCCCTATAAGCAGCCGAAGGGTAAGCAAGCCTACAAAAGACTTAGGGTTTTCATAGGCATTCCGGAGGAGCTTAAAAATCTGGAGATGGAAACCATAGAGGAGGCACAAGCCAAAAAGCTGACATGCCCCTACTTCACACTAGGAGAGCTTGCAAAGGAAATAGGTTGGAGTGGCGAATAAATGCCAGCGAAAAAAGTTCTCGTGGTCAGCGGGAAAAGGAAAACGGCTGTGGCACGTGCCGTTGTCAAACCCGGCGTGGGAAGAATAAGAATCAACATGACTCCGCTGGAGATTTACCAGCCGGAAGTTGCCCGCCAAAAAATAATGGAACCAATCATACAGGCTGGCGACGAAGTTTGGAAACAACTTGATATAGACATTAAGGTTTCAGGCGGAGGCTATATGGGGCAGGCTGAGGCAGCCAGAATGGCAATTGCAAACGCTTTATTAAAATGGACTAAAAGCACGCAACTGCGCACAGCATTCATCGAATATGACAGAACAATGATTGTGGGCGATCCGCGGAGGAAAGAGCCTAAAAAGTTTGGTGGTCCCGGTGCAAGGGCTAGAGACCAGAAAAGCTATAGATGATTGGAGGTTAAGGCGTTGATAATACCTATAAGGTGTTTTACATGTGGCAAGTTGATTGGTGACAAGTGGGAGGAGTTCGCTAGAAGAGTTAAGATGGGGGAAGACGCTGGCGACGTTTTGGACAGTTTGGGGATAAAGCGGTACTGTTGCAGGCGTATGTTTCTCTCCCACGTTGAAATTATTGATGAAGTTTTACGCTTTTATGAAGAAGCCGAAAAAAGAAGAGAAGCCAGAATCCAATATTATCAACAATAAGGAGCCCGCAATACATGTCCACAGTTATTGAAGATGTAATTGCAAGGAAAGTTTTCAACAGCCGCGGAGAAGAAACAATAGAGGTTGACGTCATCACCACCTCTGGTTTTGGAAGAGCGTCAGCACCAGCCGGAGAAAGCCGGGGGAAAGCTGAAGTTGTCTATTATCCACAAGGCGGGGTAGACGAAGCAATTAAGAAGGTTGAAGAGCTCATATCCCCAGAGCTTATCGGACTGAACGCAGACTTCCAAGAGGAGATAGATAAAACCCTTCATGAGATAGATAACACAAAAGACTTTAGAATTATCGGTGGGAACACAGCCTTTGCAGTTTCATTAGCAAACGCAGAAGCCGCCGCAAACTCTTATGGTTTACCTTTATTCCAATATTTGGGCGGGTATGCAGCTCACGAACTTCCCTATCCGCTTGGAAACATCATCAGCGGCGGAAAGCATTCAAGTGGAAAATCTCCAGATATGCAGGAGTTTCTGGTTCTTCCTTACGGTGCTGATTCTTTTTTGGAGGCTGTAGCAGCCAACATAAAAATTCACAACAAGGTTAAGGAAGCTTTAAAGAAAAAGGATAAACTTTTTAGTGGCGGCAGAAGCGATGAGGGAGCATGGATTGCAAATATCACAGACCTACAAGCCCTTGAAATTATGG
>JAGTQI010000022.1 GCA_018396955.1 Candidatus Bathyarchaeota archaeon
GCATTACTTGGCAGAAGACAAAGACACAGAGGTTATAGCAATTTACATAGAAGGGGTAAAGGATGGAAAAAGCCTCTTCAGAGCATTTAAAAAAGTTTCAAAAGTTAAGCCTATAATAGTGCTTAAATCGGGCAGAAGCCCGGCTGGTATTAAAGCCTCATTGTCCCACACAGGTTCACTTGCTGTTAAAGATGAAATTTTCAACGCGGTTTGTAAACAAACTGGTGTTATACGAGTGGATGGAGACCTTGATGAGTTATTAGATATCACAAAGGCCTTCGCTTTACAACGACTGCCAAGAGGGAATAAAGTTGCCGTGGTTAGTGTTACAGGAGGGGGAGGCGTAATAGCTGCTGACAAATGCTCAGAATACGGCTTAGAACTCGCGCAACTTTCAAGCGAAACAATGAGGAGAATAAAGGAAAACATGCCCCCATGGGCTAATGTTAACAATCCCATCGACATTGAACCACTGTTTGAAAATGTTGGGCCAGAAGAGAGCTTAAAGATTTCTGTTGAAGCGGTTTTAAGGGACGAAAATGTCGACAGCGTTATAGTGATATTTGTAGCTGTTCCTAGAATTGTTCCATACTTCGAAATAAAAAAAGTTGTACAGTATTTGAAAGCCAAAAACGCTGAGCAAAAACCGATATTAACATACCTTTTAGGATATAAGGAAACAGTTGACTCTTGGACTACACAGCTTGAAGAAGAAAAAATTCCCGTATATTCTTCGATAGAGAAATGTGTTAAAGCTTTAGGATGTTTATGGAAATATAAAATGTATAGCGCATTGGAGAAATGATTATGTCTACTCTATTCCAGCAAGAGCTTTTGCAAGCTTCTTTTTAAAGTTGATGTCCACCATTCGCTCTATCATTATTCGTTGCGCTTGGGGTGAACCAGCTCCGTGCATGGATTCCGTTCGATACCCAACAGCGCCTAGGCCCATAGAAATATTCTCTATTAATCTAAAGATTCTAAGTCTATGTTCTGTTGGAACATCATTTACGCCTTTAAGATATTTTTGAATATATCTCCCAATTTCTGGGCTTCGCAGGTCTTTTTCTGATGGAGCTGTTGCTATGAGTCCACCCGCAACGTCTTCGGCTAATCTGACTATTTCATAAGGAAAACGTGTAACGTTGTGCTTGCATATATTTGCCAGCAGTATGTTGACCTGATAGGTTCCTGACGGCGTTTTATAACCCTCTGCTGAGCACGCTATTCCACAAGCATACAAAGTCTCGTTTAGATGGTTCATCTCAACAATCTTATCCCTTATATGAGCAGCTTTCTCAATACCGTTATATTCAGCTATTGTGGCTGTTGCGCCTATGAGAACATCGCCAACACCAGTTTTGCATCCGCCGTAGCTTTGTCTATGGTACGCTGCAAACCTCTCAACTAATGGAAGCGTAAACTCGTATTCTTCAGCCATAAAAACTCTTTCCCATGGAACAAAAACATCATCAAAAATTACCATTGCTTCTTGTCCGCTGTATTTAACGTTTCCTAAATCCATTCTTCCTTCTTCGAGTTTCCTGGTGTCGCATGATTGCCTACCATAGACATATATTAACCCATCTGTGTCGCTTGGAACAGCGAAGGATACGGCATAGCTTTTGTCCTTTTCTGTCATTGTTCTTGTTGGCATTACAATTATTTCATGGCTGTTAACGGCGCCGGTAATATGAACCTTTGCACCTCTAACAACTATGCCACCCTCCCCTTTTTCAATTATTCTCAAATACAGATCTGGGTCTGGTTGCTGGCTTGGTGGAAGGCTACGGTCTCCTTTCGGATCTGTCATTGCGCCACAACAGAATAAATCATTTTCTTGAATGTATTTTAGAAAGTTCAGGAACCTTTCGTAATATTGCGTTCCAAGCTTTTGATCAATTTCATATGTTACACTTGAAAGGGTGTTTATGGCATCCCATCCGACACACCTTTGAAAGCACGTTCCGGTTTTTTGACCTAAAACTCTTAGAAGTTTCACTTTTTTGATTAAGTCTTCGATGCTTTGATGTATGTGGTTAAACCTATTTATTTTTTCCCCAATTACATGAGATTTTGCTGTAGACAACTCTTGATATTGAGGATCATGGGCTATATCATAAGTTACCGCAGCAGCATTCACCGATGGCCTTATAATTGGATGTTCCACTGGATTTTTTACTTCTTCCCCGAAAAGGTAAACTCTGATCCTTCTTTTATTGAGACTCTCTATGTAATCTTTTCCAGTTTTAATCGGCATCTTAATATTCTCCCTTACTTAACTTAATGGAAGCATTTCTACTTTAAAACAATAAAAACTGTCCGTTTTAATAGAATTTGCGTATCCTAAAAGAAAAAAATACTAAGGTGTAACACTTCTTACGCTTAAAAAGCTTCTTATAAAAAATAATGCGGTTTAAGTCTATTCTGGCCTAGTAAACTCGTATGTAAGTTGCCCTTGAGGAGTTTGTTTGGCTACAAGTTTAGCTTTCATTCCTACTTTAATTTCTGAAGGTTTAAAGTTTGTGAGCCATGCCAGCACCCGTACGCCTTCCTTTAATCTACCAATGGCCACTGTGTAAGGCTTCTCATGTTGGAATGTAGCTGGTCGAACAACAACATGAGTGAAAGTTTCAATTGTTGCCTCATTACTAAGTTCAATCCACTCCATGTCGGATGACAGACATGAGCAGTCGGCTACTGGTGGGAAATGAAGTTTGCCACATTTTTTGCATTTTGTTGCCAGTATTTTTCCCTGTTTTAAGCCTTCCCAGAAAGGCAAAGTTTTACTTATGGGTATGTCATGCGCGACCCTCATTTCCCTTGATCTTATGGTTGGCATAGCTGACATTCAAATCATCTCCTCAAAATTGTTACATAACAGTAGTGTCCTGTCCCACCAACATTATGGGCAAGTCCAATGTAATTTTTCAGTGGAACTTGTCTGCTTTTTTCTACGGCTTCCTCTCTTAATTGCTTTGTAAGCTCATATATCATTGAGCAGCCAGTTGCACCTATCGGGTGTCCTTTAGCTTTTAAGCCGCCATCAACATTTACGGGAATTTTACCGCCTATTTCCGTCTGCCCTTCCCGAATTAGCTTTGCACCTTCACCTTTTTTGCAGAAGCCTAAATCTTCATAAGCCATTATTTCAGCGATTGTGAAACAATCGTGAACATTTGCAAAGTCAACTTGGTCAGGAGTTATTTTCGCCATTTTATACGCCATTCTTGATGCTTGCACAGCGGCTTCCAATCCAACGTAATCCAACCGCTTGCTTAAATTTGCTGTTCCAGAAGAGTAGCCTATCCCAGCAACCCATATAGGAGTATCGATTTTCAATTCCTTAACTTTCTCTTCAGAAGCAAGAATAACAGAAGCTGCTCCATCTGTTATAGGACAGCAGTCATATAATTTAAGCGGCCACGCTATAACCATGGATGAAAGGGCATCGTCAACTGTTATCTTGTTTTGAAAGTGGGCGACAGGATTCATCGAGGCATATTTATGATTCTTAACGGCCACTAACGCTAAATCCTCCTCTGTTGTTCCATACTTGGCCATGTGAGCAGTGGCATGCAAAGCATAATACGCTGGGAATGTTAATCCAAAGTTATGAAACTCCCAAGTATAATACCCGCTTCTTCCAATAAACTCCATGGCTGTTGGAGTGTCGATTTGCCTCATTTTTTCAACGCCTATTGCAGCGGTGATTTCTGCATAGCCGCTAGCTATTGCTGAGTAAGCTGTAAAAAAAGCTGCACTCCCCGTTGCACATGCAGCTTCGCAACGAACCAGCCCCGCGCCTGTAAGGCCGCAATATTCGGATATAGTTACTGCTGGCAGGGATTCCTCGTACCAGGCTCCAGCTCCAGCAGATCCGAAGGCTACAAATTCTATGTCCGTTGGGGATACGCCGGCATCCTCAATAGACTGTTTGACAGCTTCAAAGGCAAGTTCTTGAACATTTACATCGTTTCTATTACCAAATTTAGAGTTGCCAACGCCTATGACTGCCACTTTCTGCATAATAATCCCTCACAAATAAAATGGAAATAGGGTTTTTACTTCCCCTTAAACTCTGCCTTCCGCCTCGACATGAAAGCCTCTACGCCTTCCATAAGATCTTCCGTGGAGAAAGTTAATCCCATGTATGCAGCTTCTAAACGCAATCCAACTTCCAACGGCACCTGGGCTCCAAAGTTTATAGCATATTTTGCATACTTTAGTGCCACAGGAGGGCCTTCACTCAGTTTTTTGGCAAGATCACGCGCTTCATCCCTAAGATTATCATAGTTAACAACCTTATTGACTAAACCTATTTTCAATGCTTCGTCAGCTTTAATTCTATTCCCTAACATCACCAGCTCTTTTGCTTTTGCAAGACCGACAACTCTGACTAGTCGTTGAGTGCCACCCCAACCGGGTATGAGCCCCAAATTTATTTCAGGGCTTCCAAGTTCTGCATGCTCAGCCGCTATTCTAAAGTCACATGCAAGAGCAAGTTCCAAGCCTCCGCCAAGGGCAAAGCCGTTGATCGCTGCAATGACAGGTTTTGAAAGCTGTTCGATTTTGCTGAAAACGCTTTGTCCAAGCCTAGAGAACTCCTCAGCTGTAACAGGCGTCGCTTTTGGAAAAGCCGTTACGTCTGCACCAGCACTGAAAGCCCTGTCTCCTTCACCTGTTATTACAATACATCGTATTGATGGATCCCTATCAGCCGTATCTAATGCATCCGCGAGTTCTTGCATTAAAACGTCGTTAAGAGCGTTAAGCCTATGTGGTCTGTTGAGAATTATCCAAAGTACGCGTTCCTCCCTCTCTATTTTTATGGTTTCATACGCCTTACTCATAGCTTCACCCTAACCGTCCTTTTAGAAAGCCTAATAATCTATTTTAGAGGATTTAAAACTTTCTTAGGAGGTACTTGAGAACTGTTAGCTTCTGAATTTCACTTGTTCCTTCGTAGATTTCTGTTATTTTCGCATCTCTATGATATCTTTCAACACGGTATTCACCCAAGTAGCCGTATCCTCCGAGCGTCTGAATTGCAAAGTCCGTCGCCTCCATCGCCACACGACTTGCATAATGTTTAGCCATGGCCGTCGCCATAGGATCCATTTTTCCAACATCTACAAGCCATGCAGCTTTGTACGTTAGCAGTCTTGCTGCTTCAATTTTTGTTGCAAGCTCAGCTAATGTGCATCCTATAGCTTCATGCTGTATTATGGGTTGTCCGAATGCTTCCCTTTGTTTCGCATACTTGAAGGCTATTTCCCATGCCCCTTGAGCCATGCCGACAGCTTGGGCTGCTACACCGACTCTAGTTTTGTCGAAGAATTCCATCGAGTAATAAAAGCCCTTATTAAGCTCGCCTATAATATTCCAATCTTTGACCTTCACATTGTCGAACCTAACTTCGCCCGTAACGGAGCATCTTATTCCCATTTTATTATGAAGCTTTGTTGTTTCCAGTCCAGGTGTGCCTTTATCAACTACGAATAGTGTTTCACCTCTGTATGTTGGCCTAACTTTTGTGTCTGTTTGTGTCAAAACCACCATGAAGTCGGCTATGGTGGCATTTGTTATGAAGGTTTTTGTCCCGTTTATCCACCATTCGTCTCCATATTTTGTTGCTGTTGTTTCCATTCGGGTTATGTCGCTTCCGCTAACGTTAGGTTCTGTGAAAGCCGCAGCTGAGATAAAGTCGCCTTTACAGATGGGCGGCAGGTATTTCTCTTTCTGTTCTTGTGTTCCATGAACAAGAATAAACTCGCTGCCGAAAGCTCCGCTCATAATGGCCACACCAAGCGAAGAGTCCGCTCTGCACATTTCCTCTATTACCAGACATGTTTCCAAGAGGCCGTAACCTTGACCACCATATTCCTGTGGAAAGGCCATGCTTGTAAAACCCAACTTTGCAGCTTTCTTGTAGAGCTCCATTGGAAATTCTTCTTTTCGATCAAGTTCAAGGGCGAGCTCTGGTTTGAACTCTTTTTCGCAAAACTCTCTTACAGCGTTTTTTATTCCGATCTGTTCTTCTGTTAATTCAAACTTCATTTAGTAGAACCCCCTTCCAGTTTTTTTACCTAACCAGCCTTTACTGATATAACTTTCTAGTAACGGGCAAGGCTTATACATCTCCATGTTATATTTGGCGTACATTTCCTTTAACTTGTTGACAATAACGTCTATGCCTACTCTATCTGCGTATTCACATGGACCTGAAGGCCATCCCGTGCCAAGTTTCATTCCAGTATCTATATCTGCTGGACTTGCAGCATCCTCGTACACAAGCCAAGCAGCCTCATTTGCAGCCACAGCCCAAGATCTCTCAACATCGTATTCTTCCATCAGGTTGAAGGGTATTCTCGGCCTGCCTTTGGTCCAGTCATAAAAGCCTACCCCTGTTTTCTGTCCAAACTTCCGTTCTTTAACTAATGGTTCTATTACCTCTACACAGGGTTTGAAGCGTTCGCCATAAGCCTCGTAAAGTATTTTCCCAACTTCAGAAGCTATGTCCAGTCCCACGTAATCGGCCAGTTCGAACCATCCCATTGGAAAACCGCCGCTGTATTTTACTGATGCATCAATCCCCTCTTTCGTTGCTTCTCCTCTATGGAGAGTCCAGAAAGCTTCATTAAAAACCGCCCCAAGCACCCTGTTAACTATAAAACCTCGCACGTCTTTCCGTACGACCACAGGCGTCTTCCCCAGCTTTTTGGACAAATCCACAAGAGTGTTTATTGTCTCCTGGCTTGTTTTCTCTCCCTTAATAACTTCGACTAAAGCCATTAGTTGTGGTGGATTAAAAAAGTGCATTCCTGCAACTTTATCTGGACGTTTGGTGGCGTTTCCCATCTCGGTAATGCTCAAAGTTGAAGTATTGGACGCAAGGATTGCATGAGGGGGCGCAATATTATCCAATTGAGCAAAAACTTTCTTTTTCAGTTCAATGTTTTCAGGTACAGCCTCGATGGCAAAATCTATGTCTTTAGCTGCTTGCTCATAACTTGTTGTAGTGCTTATTCGCGCAAGGATCGTTGAGACATCTTCAGGCCTTATGCGCCTTTTCTCTGCGAATTTTTCGAGACTCCATTTAATTTTCTCTAATCCTTTTTGAAGGAGATCATCGCTAATGTCAACCATTGTCACTTGGTAGCCGTTCATCGCCAAAAGTTGAGTTATTCCATGTCCCATAGTCCCGGAACCAATGACTGCGGCCTTTTTCAACTTTTCAGCCAAACCTATTTCCCCCAATTTAAAGAGTCTTTAATTAATTGCGTAATCTTTATAAATTTTTCACGACGAAATCAAAACTAAAAACATAAAATTATAAAAAAGGGAGTCATTGTTTTTGTATGAAATTTACTATTGTTAATTTTTGGATTTCATTTGTGCCTTCATAGATTTCAGTTATTTTCGCACATCTGTGGAAGCGCTCTACATGGTAGTCCGCCAAATAGCCGTAACCGCCAAATATTTGGATGGCGTCGTCTGTAACTTCCATGGCGACGCGGCTTGCATAAGCCTTAGCCATTGAAGTTGCAGCTGGATTTGGCTTTTCATGGTCGTAGATCCAAGCTGCCTTATACGTGAGTAGGCGGGCGGATTCGATTTTCATAGCCATTTCAGCCAGCTTGAAAGAGACGCCTTGAAAATTGATTATTGGCTGTCCGAACTGTCTCCGTGTTTTAGCATGGTTTAGGGCTTTTTCAAAGGCTCCTTGGGCTATGCCGACGGCTTGGGCTGCCACAGTTATGCGGGTTCCATCAAAAAGTTCAAGCGCATAATAAAAGCCTCTGTTAAGCTCACCCACAAGATTGTTTGCTGGCACGCGTAAGTCGCTTAGCGCTAAAGAGCCAGTAACACATGGTCTTATGCCCATCTTGCCCTGAAGTTTCGTTGCCTCTAAGCCGGGCATCCCCTTCTCTGCTAGGAAGAGGCTTTGTCCACGGTGGGGTGGAGTTGCGTTGGGGTCTGTTTGGCATAAGATTATGAAAGTGTCAGCTATTGGCGCATTTGTTATGAACTGTTTTGAGCCGTTAATAACCCATTCATCGCCCACTTTGACGGCTGTTGTATCCATTTTAGTTATGTCGCTTCCATGTTCCGGCTCTGTGAAGGCTGCAGCAGCGATTTTGTCGCCTCTAGCCAGTGGCGGAATATACTTTTCCTTCTGTTCTTCGGTGCCGTGCTTGAGTAGGACGTCTGGAACCATTAGGTTTCCTAGGGAGACAGCCACTCCTAATCCCGGGTCAACGCGGCAGAACTCTTCAACGACTAAGCATTCTTCTAGGACTCCGTATCCTTGTCCATCATACTCCTGCGGTATACGCATGCCAGTGAAGCCAAGTTTGGCTGCTTTCCTATAAAGCTCCATTGGAAACTCTTCTTTCTGGTCGTATTCTAGGGCCAGTTCAGGTGTGAACTCTTTTTCTGCGAACTCGCGGGCAGCCCTCTTAATCTCCATCTGCTCCTCGGTTAGCTTAAAGTCCATGCTATTCCACCTTGCTAAGCTATGCCTTTTTGAGCTTTTAAATCGCTAATCTTGTTTTTCAGTACCGGCACAACCTTGAATAAGTCTTCAACCACACCATAGTCTGAAAAGCTGAATATTGGAGCCTTCGGGTCTTTGTTTACGGCTATTATAAGGTCAGAGTTTTTCATTCCTAAAACATGCTGGAAGGCTCCGCTTATGCCTAGGGCTATGTAAAGCTTTGGCTTAACAGTTTTCCCAGAAGTTCCCACCTGCCGGTCGCTGGGAAGCCAACCCTTATCAACGATTGGCCGTGAACATGCCAGCACTCCGCCGAGAGTCTTTGCCAGTTCTTCAACCATTGGTATGTTGCTCTGGTCCTTTATGCCCCGTCCAATGCCTACAAGCACTTCTGCCGCTGTTATGTCAACGCCTCCAGGCGGTGGCAGAACATATTCCAAGAACCTTTTTGTTACTATTTCTTCAGTTAGGGGTGATGGAACTTCCACTATTTGCCCGTTTAATGGTGTCGGCGGCTTTTGAGCTTGAAAGGCTGCTTGACGCACCGTAACCATGTAGCTTTCAGACTTGCGAAGAGCTGCCTTAACGTTTACTTTCCCGCTGTACATCTGCCTTGTAATAGTGAACGCTTCGCCTTCGAAAGCCAAGTCTATGCAGTCTGTCGCCAACGGAATGTTTAGGGCTGCTGCCAATCTGGGAGCAAGCTCGACACCATAAGACGTGTGCCCAATAATTGTTAGAAGTGGTTTATAGTCTTTAATCAAATGGGAAAGAACCTTTTGGTAAGCTTCAGAATTGAAGTTTTCAAGCTTTTCATCCTCAACAAGCAGAACTTTTTTGGCGTAATCAGCCAAATTTTTGGCGTAATCTTTTACATTTTTTCCCAAAATAACAGCCGCCGGTTCGGCGTTTGCTTTCTCAGCTAACTCTCTGGCCTTCGTCAGCATTTCAAAGGTTATGTCTCTTAATTGCCCTTGCCTATGCTCGGCTAAAACAAAAATTTCAGCCATCTTAAATCAGCCCCCTAGACTTTAAGATTTCAACAATTTTTGTGGCTATTTCATCTGGACTTCCCTTGAGAAACTCCGTTTGCTTCTCAACTGGTGGAACATAAAGCTTCTCTATTCTAAGCCATGAGCCAGCCTCGCCTACATCGTTTTCACTTAAGCCTATGTCTGCCAACCCCATAACTTTAACCTCCTTCTGCATAGCCTTGCGAATACCCATGATAGAGACGTAACGCGGTTCGTTTATGCCCGTTTGAACAGTGAAAAGTGCTGGCAGCTTAACTTCCAAGCGTTCCTCTAAGCCCCCCTCAAGCTCGCGGTTGACAATGGCTTTCCCATTGGTGAATTCAATCTTCTTAACCATTGTCGCATGTGGAATGCCGAGCAGCTCGGCCAGGACTGGACCGACAACAGCGCTTCCATCGTCGCCCGCCTGCGCCCCTGTAAGAATTAGGTCGAAGTGGAGGTTTTTAATTACGCTGTGAAGGATTTTTGCGGTTGCATAGGCATCTGAGCTGGCAAACTTTGGGTCTGTTAGGCGTATAGCTTTATCAGCGCCGCGGGCGAGACACTTGCGCAGTGTGCTTTCTGAGTCTTCTGGTCCAACCGTTATGGCCGTGACTGTGCCGCCGAACTTCTCCTTCATGCGAACAGCCTCTTCCAAGGCATAGTCATCCCATTCGTTAATGTCAAAGACCAAACCAGCCTTTTCTATGCCCTTCCCCGTCGCGTCAATTTTGAGCTCAGCCTCCGCTGTTTCTGGAACATGCTTAACACAAACAATAATGTCCAACTGCTTTCTCTCCTAAACCAGTTTTGAATTGAGTTTTTTACAACCGTTTTCATATATTTTTTGCCCGGCTCCCAGCCCAATTCTAATGTTAAATTATTTTATCTAGCAAAGTCTTTATCAAACGGAGACTGTAATGGAAACGGAGAAAACATGAAGAAAGAAATCAGCTGGCTGCCAATACTAATTCAGTGCAGAGATAACGTGAAGAGGCGGATAACCCCACTTTTAAAGACAGCAAAAAAACAACAGCAACCAAATCTCGGCATTGGAGCCGGCGGCGACCCAATAAAACAAATTGACATAGAAGCGGAGAAAGCCATAGTGGAAACCCTTGTTAGACAAGGTATATCATTCACCTTGATAAGCGAGGAGTCCGGCATAAAGGAATATGGCGGAAAACCAGACGAAAATTATGTAACGGTGGACCCAATAGATGGAACAACAAACCTAACAAGGGGCATACCCTTCTACGCAACATCAATAGCGGTGTCCACAAAGCTGGAACTGAACGCTGTTCACACGGCGCTTGTGGCAGACCTTTCCCACGGCACAACATACACTGCGAAAAAGGGTGGAGGGGCGTATCGTGACGGAAAGAAAATGGTTCCATCAAAACAGACAAGCTTGGAAGAGGCGGTGATAGGCATAGACTTAAACACTTACAAGGCGCGTGAAATTGCCTCATGCCTAACAAGCCTCATTGAAAAGACAAAGCATATACGCCATCTAGGAGCCAACGCCCTAGAGCTATGCTATGTGGCTGATGGAACAACAGATGCCTTTATAGACATCCGCGGAAAACTCAGAACAACGGACACTGCGGCTGCGTGGCTAATAATAAGGGAGGCTGGAGCGCTAATCACAACGCCCAACGGGAAGCCCTTAGAAGCCAAACTAGACCCAAAGGAAAGGCTGACCTTTGTGGCTTCCGCCAACCTGCAAATCCATGAGAAAATTTTAAGTCTTATGAAAGAGGGTTGAAGCAGACCGATGATAACGCCTTTAATGCCTCACCCTGCAGCCCTCGTAAAGACAAGGGAAACAAAAGTTTTGGTCGTGGCGGATTTACACATAGGATGGGAAATAGCCCTATCAGAAAAGGGCATACACGTCCCAACTCAAATGCCAAAACTCCTGCAAAAATTGAAGATGCTCATAAGCCGATTCAGGCCGGAAAAACTCTTGATAGTTGGCGATGTTAAACACACGGTGGCAACAGCGGAAATAAGCGAATGGCACGACGTTCCAGACTTCTTTACTGAACTAAAAACACAAGTCCAGGAAATACAAGTAATCCGGGGAAACCATGACGGAAACCTCGACCCACTACTTCCAGAAGGCGTAAAAACCCTCCCATCCTCCGGAACCATTATAGGTGATGTGGGCTTCTTTCACGGTCACCGTTGGCCATCACCAGCACTTTTAAAGTGTAAAACCATTGTAATGGGACATGTGCACCCAGTTGTGGGGTTCCACGACCCGGCGGGTTTCAGAATAACGAGGCAGGTTTGGGTTAAAGCAAACTGCAGCAAGGAACAACTGACAAGAATTTTGCTGGAAAAATATAAGATAAAAGTTGAGAATAACCCGCAAGAAACACTGCTCAAACATTATGGGGTTAAGCCCAAAACTTCTCAGCTTTTCATAGTGCCATCATTCAACGAGTATTTGGGGGGGAAACCATTAAACGAGAAAAACTCCGGCGAAGAAGAGGGAAAAAGCGAAAAAATTGTTGGACCAATATTGAGGTCAAACGCTGTTGACTTAGAAAATGCGGAAATCTACCTTCTGGATGGCACTTTTCTTGGAACTTTAAGCCAGCTTAAAGCATTAGCATAGCGCAAAGATTTTATAGACTGAGGGTTCCACACTAAACTAGGTGGAAAAATGCCTTCTGAAGAGGATTTTCCAGAATGGTTTAGAAGGAGGCGCTTCCCATTCTTCGGAAGCTGGTTCTTCGAGGACATAGACAGAATGTTCAGAGAGATGGAAAAGTGGATGGAAGAAGAATTCAAAGAGTTTACAGCTAGAATTCCAAAAGATTATGTTAGGGAACGAAAGCTACCGAACGGCTCAACAATAAGGGAGTGGGGACCCTTCGTCTATGGTTATAGCATCAAGATAGGCCCAGACGGCAAACCAGAAATCCGCGAGTTTGGAAACGTCAAACCAACTCGCCTTGGACCAAAAGTTAAGGAGGAACGCGAACCACTGGTGGACATAGTCGAGACAGACAACGAAATCCACGTTGTGGCTGAATTGCCGGGTGTTGAAAAAGAGGATATTAAGCTTCACGGCACAGAAGACACCCTAACAATAAGCGTAGATACCCCCCAGCGGAAATATTATAAAGAATTGACATTGCCGGCGAAGGTCAACGTGAAAGAGGCGAAAACCCAGTACAAGAACGGAGTTTTAGAGGTTAAACTTCCAAAGATAAAGGAAGAGAAGAAACCAAAAGGTGAGTACATAAAAATCGAATAACAACATCGAATTAAACATAGCAATACCCAAAGCTTGTGCTTACATGAGCTCAGACTCCGCAGACTCCGAAAGCGACATCCTGAACACTATATGTAAAGAGGTTAAGGCAGAAGGCAAACTGACAGGGAAAAATCTCACAAGGCTTTATGAGGTGTTTGGACAGCGCTTCACAAAGGCGTTCGAAGCCCTAAAGGAAAACAGAGTGAAAAAGTACACCTTCAAGCCCAGTGGAAGGATTGTCTGGGTTGTCGTCGGCAAAGAGCGCGACTATTTGATAATGCCAGACGCTGAATTCTGCTCATGCGACGACTTTTACTTCCGAGTTCTAGACAGAAAAATCCACCTCTGCTATCATTTGATAGCTCAAAAAATAGCTAACATCCTCGAATGGTACGAGAAAATAGAGGAACACGACGAACTATATGGGCCATTAATGAAGGAGTGGAAAAACCCAACTCCTTAAATACCACAACTTAGAATTAGGAAAGCACGTAAAAGGGGATTTGCCGTGGCCTTAGATATTGGAGCATACTTTGAAACTCTCAAATATGTTCTGATGACAGCAACACTAGTCGTCCTAGTCCTAATATTCCTGCATATATTCTACGGAAGAGAAGAAAAGAAAAGCTAACAAAAATGGTTGTTCTCAACTTTCACTTCGCAAAAACACAAGGAATAATATAATGCTTAAAATTCCAAGAATTATGGCAAACAAAGCGAGCCATGTGGCTGCTGGACCAGCACCAAAAACTATGGGAATAGGTCCTATAAGTATGAACCCGCCAAAGCTGCTTGTGCCTTCACCGAACAGCAGCGTGGTAGCCACGGTTATTATGATGCCCACCGCTATTATGAAAAAACCTATAAAGAACAGCATTATGGAGTGTTTAATCCATCCGTTTTCTCCGCATCCGTCTTTTTCAGACGCCATCTGTTTCACCTACCCAAAAAATAAAGCACCATGAAAACTATGAACAGAAGCGTTGTGAGCGCTATCGAAAGCCACAAAACAGTTTTGACGGATTCCCTATCACTGCCAAAGACTATTGGTAGAGGCCCAATGATTAATGCTCCGCCGCCCTGCACTTTTCCACTTTTTATGCTTGAAAGGAAAAGCAGAACAAAAGCTGCAAGGACAACTATGGCGCCTATGAAAATTATGATTATGCCCAGCTCGAAGAGCAAACCAGCATTCATGTCAAAACCATCCTTTATCCAATTCACGCTTTAACATTGCAAGCTTTTAAGCATTTTTAAATGGAGAATGGAAGAAAGTAAACCAGCAGGGCTGTTGCAAAAGTCGCTATGAAGGACGGAATCACATACTTGTAAACCTTGCCCAGAGGACTCTTGAAATAGTCAGCCGTAAAAGTGAAACAAAGATGGGTGGGCGAGATAGTATATCCAAGATAGGCGCTAATATACAAAAGCGCAGCAGTTTTCGCCGAGAAAGTTATAACTCCAGTTAAAATTGGCACACTTATAGCTATTGCACCATGCGGGGAGCCGGTGAGAAAACCTAAAACCGCCGGCACTGCTGTCAGCAGTATCACTATGTCTATGCTTCCGTTAGCAACAAACTGTTTAAAAACTTCAGATACTCCAGCAGCAACAATCACGTTGCGAAGCAGAAAAGCTCCATAAACAGCCAAAGTTACTCCATAAATTCCCAAACCCTTAAGCGGCTTAACCAGTGCTTTGCGGTTCAAACGGGAAATTATGGCCAAAATTACCAACCCCGCAAAAGTCGCTATTAGAACATCAAACCCTAACATAGACAAACCATAGCCCAAAGCGCCTATAAAAACCGCCACAACAATAGTTGCCATTAAAGGAGAGAATGAAGTAATGAAACGTTTAAACTCCAAACCAGCTTTACCTTTTGTCATTTTAAATTTTTCTTCGCTTTTCACATCTGGAACTTTCCAAAAACCCACTAAAAAGCCGACAACAACCATAACAGCAACCGTTGGAATTTGAAGCAAAATAATAGAAAATAGCGCTATCCCTGTTAGGGCAGCTGTCACTATAAGCACTTGGCTTAATGGATAAACAGGAAAAATTGTGTGTCTAAACCACAAATTCACATAAGCCTTTCTTTCAGCCTTCAACTTCAACTTTTCAGCCTCAGAATCCACTATGGGAGCCGACATCAAAGCCCCACCAGCCACTTGAAGAAAACCTATCACAGCTGGAAGTACGCTTAAGACAATCTTTGGATTCTTAACCAGATGGCTCAAACTCTCGCTTAATTTGGTAATTTCTCCCGTCTCTTTGTAGAGTTGGCTCAACCACATTATACCAAAAGTCGCAAAAATAACCGATATCGCCAAAAGCCCCTCACTCTTGAAAGGATTGACAGTGGCATAAACTATACTTGGAATGCCCCACCAGTCCAATGAAAGCAGAGCTAAAACAATAGCTGTTGCGTTTAAGGTTATCCCCAAATTAACGCGTCTGTAAAGCAATACGCCGAGAAAACAAAAGGAAACTGCCACAGCTGTCAACGGGTCCAGCAGTCCCAAATCAAAGCATCCCTTTCAACATTTGAAAACCAAAATATACGCCAAACACTTAATCCTTTCCATAAAACACCGACAAGGTGCAGTGGCATGAAAGGAAAGGTCTTCATTTCCGGACCAATCCAAGGCATGGAAACGAAACAATCCTACAGAGAAACCATAAGACGCATCTGTGTCCGCTGCGGATACGAGCCGGTAGACCCATGGCAACGCGAGAAAGTAATCTATAAAGGCACAGAACATGGTTGGTGGCAAAAAGTGCCAGCAGCGGACTTCATAAGAAGAGATTTAGAAGACATAGAAAAATGTGACATCCTAATCGCCTACATGCCAAAACTCTCAGCTGGAACATGCATGGAACTCTTCTACGCAAAAATGAAAGGGAAGAAAACCATATGTATATGCAAAATCAAAAACCCAAGCCCGTGGATAATCACCCACTCCGACATAATCCTCAAAGAAATTAAACAACTCGAACAAGCATTAACAAAATCTTGAAAGTTTAAAGCTTTAACGCAGCACGAAGCCTAGCCGACCTAGCCCTGGGATTTTCCTTAACTTCCTTTTCAGATGGTCTAACAGGCTTTTTCGTCAAGATTTTAACGACACCCTCCTTGGCTTTTTCCCTCAGAAAATTTTTGACGATGTGATCTTCCAAGGAATGGAAAGAGATAACTATAAGTCTTCCCCCCTCATCTAATACGTCAAGAGCTTGAGGCAAAGCCCGCTCCAAATTTTCCAACTCATTGTTCACAGCTATCCTCAAAGCCTGAAAAGTCTTGGTGGCGAAATGAATTCGCCCTCTATGATACCATGAAGGTGTTGCCCTCTCAACAGCCATAACCAAATCTACAGTCGTCCTTAAAGGTCTAGATCGAACAATTTCCTCAGCGATTCTTCGCGCAAACCTCTCCTGCCCATAAACCCTCAAAATCCCCTCAATATCCCTCAAACTCCAAAAGTTTACTATAAATTCGGCAGTCAACGGATTTTCTGAGCTATACCGCATATCAAGCGGCTCATTTCGAAGAAAGGAAAACCCGCGACCACTCTCCTCCAAGTGCCAGCTTGACAAACCCAAATCAAACAAAACCCCAGAGACACGTCCAAAGGCGAATCTATTGACAATCTCACCGAGATTGGCAAAGTTACCACAAGCAAGAATTAAGCGCTCCTCATATTCCGTACCTTCAACCTTCTCCTTAAGCCTCTCCAAAATCACAGGGTCAACATCCAACCCCAAAACCCTACCAGAAGGCCTTGTCCACTCTAAAACAGCCAAAGCATGACCACCCAAACCCACAGTACAATCAACAAAATCCTCACCAGACTTAGGATCAAGAAAACGAACAACCTCATCCTTCATAACGGGCAAATGCAAACCAGACATCACAAACATCACTTAAACTCAAAGCGACCTTATATTATGAGTTAAACGATAACAATCAATTTTAACATTACCATCCCTAGGAACACAAACAAAAATAAGAGCCCTAAAAAGTGCGGCCGCCGGGATTTGAACCCGGGTCGTCAGCGTGGCAGGCTGATGTCCTAGTCCAGGCTAGACTACGGCCGCCCGATAATTTCCGGTTATCTCTAAACGTTATTTTCCTAAAAAGCATTATGTTCCGTACTGTTAAAGAATATCAATTATTAACCTTTCTGCTCAGCACAAAATTGATAGTCCTCTAGTTTTTATAGTCAAGTTTTTATTGTTTGTTGACTTTTGTGTTTTTATGTTTGGTAGGGAGTTTTTTGTTAATCGATATCGGTTGTTGGGTTGGGAGTTTAGGGATGTTACGCCAAAACAGGCTATCAGGGTTAATGTCATGAATGTTAAGGGTATCAACATTTTGGAGAGGCTTAGGGGTTTGGGTGTTGAGCTTGAGAAAATCCCTTTTCTGCATGGTGGTTATTGGGTTTTGTGTTCGGATTTTTCTGTCGGCGCCACAGTAGAATATCTTTTGGGCTATTACTCCATCCAGGAGGTTGCGGCTCAAATCCCAGTAACATTGTTCGCAGACTTGAGAGGCAAGACTGTTTTGGATGCTTGTGCTGCTCCGGGCGGCAAGACTGTTCAGCTGGCAGATTTGATGGAGAACACTGGTGTTATTGTGGCTTTAGATGTTGATGGGCGGAGGCTTAACGCTCTAGCCAATCAGCTGGAGCGTTGCCGCGTAAAAAATACCATTGTTTATAGGCTGGACGCCCGAAAAGCTTCAAAGTTGGGTTTAAAATTTGATAAAATATTGCTTGATGTACCGTGTTCTGGCAATTTTGCCACTGACAAAGGCTGGTTTAGGCGGAGAACATTGGCTGATGTTGAAAGAAACGCTAGGCTTCAAAGAGAGATTCTCGCCGAAGCCGCTGAGATTCTGAAAGAAGATGGCGAAATAGTTTATGCCACTTGCTCCTTGGAGCCAGAAGAAAACGAATTAAACATTGATTGGGCTGTGAAGAATCTGGGCCTTGAAACTGTGGAGATAAAATGCTATGGAGAGGAGGCGCCAACAGAAATTTTCGGCAGAAAACTGGACGATTCTGTTGGGAATTGTCGTCGCATATGGCCGGGTGAAACTCAGGGCTTTTTCATCTGCAAACTCAAAAAGCGCGAGCGTGGTTGAAAGTAGCCATGGCGAAGCCTATAGAAGATTTTGCCAGACTTTTCGGTGCAAAACTTAATTTGGAAAAAGGTTTGGTGGTTAAGAAGAATGATAAGTTTTTCTTGCTTAGCCCGAGTTTGGAGAGGCTAGCAAGAAAATGTGGAGACTGGCTTTTTGCTGGAACGTATCTTGGCAGAGTCGAGAATGGAAGGTTCTTTCCAAGTTTTTCCTTGCTCTCTATGATTGCAGACCAAGCCCAAAATAGGGTGGTGGTTGATGACAAGGCGGCTTGGCTTTTTGTCTGCGGCAGAGACATATTCAAGGAGGGAATATTAGAGGTTCACGGCTCAAAGAATAAAGGCATCTACACATTGGTTTTTAGCCGTCATGGCGAGTGCCTCGGCTTTGGTAGAATAGTAAGGGACTTAGAGAAGGCAGAAAGTGGTGTAGTTATCAAAAACATTTTGGATGTTGGAGATTTCTTAAGAAGGGAGCGAAGCACAAGAATTTCAGAAATCTAAATTCCGCCAGATTTTATTTTTTTAGCTAGTTCCTCAATTTTAACTTTGCTTTGTTCTTTCCGCTGCATGTCTCTTAGAACGACAGCTCCTTCGCTTAGTTCTCTCTCGCCAACTATTACTACGTGGCTTATGCCTCTCCTATCTGCATCCTCCAAAGCCTTTGTGACCTTCCGTCTCATGACTTCTGTTTCGACAGCTGTTCCCTCTTTCCTAAGCATTTCTGAAATCCTTAAGGCTTCATTGTTTAGTTTTTCATTAACTGGAATGACCATGACCCGTTTTTTCTCTTCGGCTGGCGGGCTGACTTTCTGTTCTTGCATGGCG
This sequence comes from Candidatus Bathyarchaeota archaeon, assembly GCA_018396955.1. Lineage (GTDB taxonomy): Archaea > Thermoproteota > Bathyarchaeia > Bathyarchaeales > Bathycorpusculaceae > JAGTQI01. Next base: position 18,755 of record JAGTQI010000022.1, read on the forward strand.
AGCATCATTCTGTCTATTCCATGAGCAACCCCAACGGCTGGTGTTGGCTCCCCTCCAAAAAGCTCCACAAGTTTATCATATCTCCCTCCACCAGCCAGCGCAATGTCCAGTTCTGGAACATAAACCTCAAAAATCATTCCAGTATAATATTCCAATCCGCGGGCGAAACCAGCGTCCAAAATTATGTTCGGCCCTTTCCCTAATTCTTCCACCAATTTGAGGATTTCTCCGAGATTTTCTACGGCTTCGGAAGCGCTTTTATAGTCCTTTACGAGTTCTTTCATTTCCTTCAGAACGCTTATGGTGTTGCTTCCTTTTAAACTGACCAGCCTCTGAAGCGTTTTCAAGCACTCGTCTGATGCTCCCGCTTCTCTTACAATGCCTAATGCTTCCCCATATTGCTTTTTGTCCATAAGCTGCATAACGCGGTTTTGAGTTTCCTCTCCAAGCCCCTCACGGCTTAGAATACCCCTTAAAACGCCGACATGCCCAACTTTAAAAGTGTATTTCCCCAGTCCCACCGACTTCATTAAAGTGTTTGTTAACAGCAGCACTTCGGCGTCGGCTTCTGGTTTTTCGGAGCCCATAAGCTCAAAGTTTGACTGCCAAAACTCTCTGAAGCGCCCCTTCTGTGGTTCATCGTATCTGTAGAGGCTTCCGATACAGAATAGCCTTAATGGTTTTGGCTCGTTTCGCATTGTTGTCGCCACAAGCCTTGCAACAGAAGCCGTGAACTCTGGCCTTAG
>JAGTQI010000023.1 GCA_018396955.1 Candidatus Bathyarchaeota archaeon
ATTCACCCAACAATAATAATTGAAGGTTTTAAGAAGGCCAGCGAGAAAGCCCGTGAGGTTTTGGAGAAGATGGCGCTGCCTGTGAGCATAGACGACGAGAAGAGGCTTATGGATGTTGCAATAACATCTATGGGTAGCAAAGGCATAGCCGCTGCAAAAGAGCACTTTGCAAAGTTGGCTGTTGAAGCCGTGAAGCAAGTAGCCGAAGAAAAGGATGGCAAGCTTAAGGCTGACATTGACTTAATCAAGATTTTGAAGAAGCATGGCAAAAGCCTGGAAGAGACAGAGTTTGTTAAAGGCATGGTTATAGACAAGGAAGTGGCTCATCCGCAAATGCCAAAGCTTGTTCAAAACGCGAAGATTGCGCTTTTGAATGCCAAGCTGGAGATTGAGAAGACGGAGTTCGACGCTAAAATTAACATTGAAAGTCCAGAGCAGATGAAACTTTTCTTAGACGAGGAGGAGCGTATGCTCCGTGAGATGGTGGACAAGATTGCAGAAGCTGGTGCCAACGTGGTGTTCTGCGAGAAGGGCATAGACGACGTGGCGCTGCACTTCCTAGCTAAAAAAGGCATATTAGCAGTTAAAAACGTGAGCAGCAGCGACATGGAGAAGTTGGCTAGGGCGACCGGCGGCAAAATTGTTGCCAGCGTTAAAGACTTAACGCCAGAAGTTCTTGGCGAAGCAAAACTGGTCGAGGAAATCAAGATAGGCGAAGACAAACTCGTCTACATACGGGAGTGTAGGAATCCGAAGGCTGTAACAATAGTGGTTAGGGGTGGAACAGAACACGTTGTTGACGAGGCTGAACGCTCACTACATGACGCGCTATGTGTTGTCAGAAACGCCATTGAAGACGGAAAAATTGTGCCCGGAGGCGGCGCACCAGAAGCCGAAGTGGCGAAACAATTGAGAGACTACGCCGTGAAAGTTGGCGGACGCGAACAGCTAGCTATAGAGGCTTTTGCCGACGCTGTTGAGTCTATTCCGTTGACTCTGGCTGAAAACGCTGGCTTAGACCCCGTTGACATTATGGTCGCATTAAGGGCGGCTCATGAGAGTGCTTCATCTCCATCCTTCGGCGTCGACGTTTTCACCGGCAAGATTAGGGACATGCTGGAGCTGAACGTTGTGGAGCCGTTGCGTGTCAAGCTTCAAGTCGTAAAGTCTGCCACTGAAGCCGCAAACATGATACTGAAGATTGACGATGTAATTGCAGCAAAGGGCATCGAGAAGGAGAAGGAAAAGGAGAAAGAAAAGCCCAAAGAAACATCAGAATTCGAATAAACCCCAATTATCTTTCTTTCCAAAGTTGTCTAAAAACATCAGTCCAAAGTGGACTTTCCGAAGACGTTGAGTCCATAACGTCTCTCCATTTACGCTCTATTTTTCTCCATTCATTGTCTTCCTTAATCTTTCTGAAAAACTCCCCCATGTCATGTAGGCTTGCAAATTCGGCGATTAAGATAAATTTTCCCGGAGGTTTTCCACCAATGCTTAGTCTGAAACAACGCAGCGACCTGACAAGTTTGAAGGTTTCAGGGTGCCTACTTCCATATTGGAGAATCTGCTTTGCACACTCTCATTTTCTGCCTTTTTACCTTTAGCAACAATCCACATGTCTAGGAGGAAAAATGTCATGAAAACCCCTTCTATTAAACCCCTATTTTAGCATGGGCATTTTTATGCCCTTTTCCCACGCTATTTTCTTTGCCCTTTCATATCCGGCATCCGCATGCCTCACGATGGCCGTTCCAGGATCCGTTGTTAATACGGTGACTATGCGTTTTTCAGTTTCTTTTGTGCCGTCAGCCACCAGACACATGCCGGCATGTATACTGTAGCCTATGCCTACTCCCCCACCATGGTGAACGCTCACCCATGTGGCGCCTGCAACAGCGTTTAACAATGCATTAAGTATGGGCCAGTCGGCTATGGCGTCGCTTCCGTCTATCATGCCCTCTGTTTCACGGTTTGGCGATGCGACGCTTCCGCCGTCTAGGTGGTCCCTTCCAATCCATATGGGGCCTGAAAGCCTCCCGCTTGCCACCATGTCATTCATTATTTTTCCGAAGCGGGCTCTCTCGCCGAAGCCTAACCAGCAGACGCGGGCCGGCAACCCCTGAAACTTGACTTGTTCTTTTGCTTTCTGTATCCATCGGCAGAGCTCTTTGTTGTAGGAGAACTCCTCCAAGATGACATCGTCTAATGTGTAGATGTCTTCGGCGCTTCCTACAAGGGATGTCCAACGGAACGGTCCTCGTCCTTCACAGAACATCGGTCTAATATAGCGTTGAACAAAGCCTGGATAGGCGAAGGCTTCTTTGAATCCGGCGTTGTAGGCTTGCTGGCGCAGATTATTGCCATACTCGAAGGTTACAGCGCCTTTCTCCATCATTTTTACCATGGCTTCCACTTGGATGCGAATGCTTTGGCTGGCCCTTTGAAGATATTCTTCTGGATCGTTTTTCCTGAGTTCGTCAGCTTCCTCCTTTGAAAGTCCTGCTGGATAATAGCCGTTTAATGGGTCGTGGGCGCTGGTTTGGTCTGTCAGCACGTCAGGTATTATTCCCCTCTTCAATAGTTCTGGGTGCACTTCAGCCGCGTTTCCAAGCAGTCCTATACTTTTGGGAATGCCTTCGCGTTTTGCCTCCAAAGCCATTTCCACAGCTTCGTCCAAATCGTCTGTCCAAGTTTCCAAATAACCATGCCTAATGCGCCTATCAATCGCGCGTTTATCTATTTCCACAACGAGCGCCACTCCCTCATTCATTGTTACGGCTAATGGTTGGGCTCCCCCCATCTCGCCTAAACCAGCCGTTAAGACGAGTCTACCGCGGAGGCTTCCGCCAAAGTGTTCGCGGGCCACCGCTGCCAAGGTTTCATATGTGCCTTGTAAGATGCCTTGTGTACCTATGTATGCCCATGAGCCAGCGGTCATCTGCCCAAACATGATTAAGCCTTTCTGTTCTAGCTCGTAGAAGTAGTCCCATGTCGCCCACTTTGGCACTAACATGGCATTTACAATTAAGGCTCTGGGCGCCCATTCATGGGTTTTAAAGACAGCTACCGGCTTGCCGCTTTGGACAAGCATGGTTTCATCCGGCTCAAGCTCAATGAGGGTTTCAACAATTTTTTCAAAACACTCCCAGTTCCGGGCTGCCTTGCCGGTGCCACCATAAACAATAAGCCTTTCAGGGTCTTTAGCTACCTCTGGGTCAACAACGTTAAAGAGCATTCGCAGAATTCCTTCAATCTGCCAGTTTTTGCAGTGCAGTTCATGTCCAGTTAAACATTTTATGGGTCTTTCCAGTTTCAACAAGGAACTTTTCACCCTTTAACAAGAAATATCTGGCTGGAGGTTACTCTAATTCTTTGCTGAAAAGCTTAGCTGCTTCGGCTATGGAGGCTTCCTTGTCAACAAGTGTTCTGCCATTCTTTATTACTTTGTCAACGAGATTTACACCAAAGCGGTAGCCCAGAAAAACATGGTTCGGCACGTTCAAAATCACTACGTCTGCCTTCTTACCCACCTCTAGACTCCCGACTTCGCTGGCTCTTCCGATAGCGTGTGCCGCATTAATTGTAGCTGCGGTTATGGCTTCAGCTGGCGTCATATTCATAAAATGGCATGCAAAGGCTATGACAAGCTGCTGATTTTCAACCCAACAGCTAGGGTTAAAATCGGTGCCCAAAGCCACCGGAACACCGTAATCAATCATTTTGCGGGCGTCGGCAAAACGCCCAGCCATGAGGCTGAAGGCTGCCGCTGGAAGCAAAACTGCAATTACGCCCTTTTCAGCCATAGCCTTAAGCCCAACATCCGAAGCAAAAAGCAAATGCTCAGCTGAAACTGCTTCAAGGCTGGCTGCAAGCTCAGCCCCGCCCAGCTGGCTCATCTCGTCCGCGTGTACCTTAAGCCCTAGGCCATGTTTTTTGGCGGCTGTTAGAATTTTTCTTGTCTGTTCCAAGTTGAAGACGCCTTTTTCGCAGAAAACGTCGCAGAACTCCGCCAGCCTTCTCTCAGCGACGACTGGAATCATCTCATCAATAATTAAGCTAACGTACTGTTCTGGGTTGCTTGCGTATTCGGCTGGGATGGCGTGGGCGCCCATAAAAGTGGGAACAACATCAACAGCGTGAAGCTGGTTTAAACGCCTAATAACCTCCAAAATTTTCAACTCATCCTTTGTGGTTAAGCCGTACCCACTTTTTGCCTCCACCGTTGTTATGCCATGCTGCAGCATAACATCTAAGGTGTTTAAGCCAAAACCCAAAAGCTCGTCCAGGCTGGCTCTGCGGGTTTCTTTAACAGTTTTATGTATGCCGCCGCCAGCCCTTAAAATTTCCATGTAGGAGACGCCTTCAATCCTCATTTGGAACTCATCCTCCCTTGAACCGGCAAAAACCAAATGCGTATGAGGGTCAACAAAACCTGGCAGAACGGTTTTTCCGCTGGCGTTCACTATGTTTTCAGCTCTAAAATTTTTCCTTATTTCTGGGGTTTTTCCAACAGCCAATATTTTGCCGTCTTTTATGGCTACGCATCCATTTTTGATTATTCCAAGCTCCCGCATTCTTTTGCCAGTTCTTGGCTTCTCGTTACCGCCAGCCAACGTCACAAGCTCGCTGGCATTAACAATAAGTGTATCAGCCTTCTCCTTAGCAGCCGTTTTTCCCGTTTTAGCTTTACTCAAATTTTCCTCTCCTTCTCAATGGCGTTTTGAATAGCCACTTCTAATACTTTATCAGCTGTTAGGTTGTCAATTTTTAAATAATATGACGCCACGTCAATTATCGTCTTTAGGGGCGCCATTCCACAGAACTCCGAGCCTATGACCGGTACGTTGTAGCGTCCAGCCTCAATTTTTAAAAGTTCAAAGACACGGTATAGGGGTGTTGCCTCAAAATCGCTTATGCTCATCCCAATCTGCGTTATGTTCTTTTCTGGAATGTAGGCTGCCATCGCCTTGACATTTGCAAGTCCACCCTTCTTCGAATGCAAAGCTTTTGCAATTTTCTTTGCAATTTTTATGTCTGAAGTCCCAAGGTTGACGTTGAATCCAGCCATAACTTTGCGGGCGCCGGTTATTGTGGCTCCAGCCGTGGGGTGGGGCTTAGCCGGACCGAAGTCTGGTTTGCGCTCCGGCTTTGCCATCATTTCCTCTAGCCTCTCGTATTCGCCTTCTCTTATCCAGTCCAAATCTCTTCTTTCTGGTTTTGTGGCAGCCTCACCGTAGAGGTAGACTGGCACGCCGCGTTCTTGGGCTAATGTTTTACCAAACTTTCGCGCTAGCCTTATGCAGTCTTCCATTGTGACGTTTTTAATTGGTATGAATGGGACAACGTCCACAGCGCCTATTCTCGGGTGCTGGCCCTTATGAGTTCGCATATCAATAAGCTCCAAAGCTCTAAAAGCCATTTTCAACATGGCTTCAAGAGCAGAGCGCTTATCGCCAACAAAGGAGACCACAAGCCTATTATAATAATTGTCAAAAGTGTAGTCAAGCAAAAATGCCTTCTTAGTTGTTTTAAGCTCGTTGAGGATTTGCTCAACAACCTTTAAGTCTGACGTGCTAAAATTTGGAACGCATTCAATGATTTCCTTCAAAGTTTTCACCGTCCTTCCCCTTCTATCCCCCTCAGAACCTAATTAAAGTTATCAGCGAACCCGGCCAATTTTTAGAAAAGCTAAAATTGGCTTTAAATCCAACTCTTATCCGCGCCTAGAAAACTGGTGGAGAAGGCTTGAAACAGCAAGAGCTTGAATTTGAAGTGCCAAGCTGGAACCAAATATATAGGATGCTATTGCGGATAGCGGAAAAAATAAGGAAAGACAACTTCAAACCAGACATAATTGTGGGTGTTTCCCGTGGCGGGTGGCCTCCAGCAAGAGTCTTATCAGACCTTTTGGAGAATCCAAACCTGGCCAATGTTAAGGTTGAATTCTATGTGGGTGTGGCTGAAACTAAGGGGAAGCCGACTCTGACACAGCCGGTTTCGGTTAATGTTGTTGGCAAAAGGGTGCTTGTTGTGGATGAGGTTGCCGACACTGGCAAAAGCCTCCAACTCATAAAGGAGCACCTGCAAAAAGAGGGCGCTGTCGAGGTTAGGATTGCCGCCGTCTACTTCAAACCATGGAGCATAATAAAGCCTGACTATTACGCTAAAGAAACAAGCCGCTGGATAGTTTTCCCGTGGGAAGTAAAGGAAACTATAAGAAAGATAGTTAAAAAGTGCGTGGAACAGGGTATGCCCGTCGATAAGGAAATGGGAAAACTTGTGAAGGCTGGCTTGTCCCGAAGGCTTGTCAACCATTTCCTAAAGGGGATTTGTGAGGAAGAAGGGGCTTGCTGAAACCGGTTGAAGAGTTTGGCAAGTATGTGGCTATTGCAGGTTTCAAAAATGTGAAAATAGCGGATGTTGAAGAATTTCTCGAAAATGTTAGAAAATGTTTAGCCAAAAATGTGGAAGCCCAGTTCTTCGACGCTAGGCTTGTGGCTACTTGGCAGCACTTGTATTTTGCGGCTTTAAACGCCTTGAACGCCTTCAAAAACGGCGTTAACATTTCAAAAAGCCTAGCTGTGGAAATGCTGCTTTACGCTTCTGCCCAGCGTCAAATCCGAAAAGCCATGAACCTTATCGGAATAAAATCCGACTCTAAAGTGATTGCAGCTATTATCGTGGGGGAAAGGGAAGAGGATGTGGAAGAAGCCCTACAAGCTATATCAAGAATTGTTGGTGGGCGACGTGACGACGCCGTTTTGAAGCTTTCACGGAAGAAAATTGAAACTATTCGAAAAGCCTTCGAAATTTCAGATTTGGAGCTAGAGGCTGTTATGAAAGGAAAGAACTTGGATCAAGCCTTGATCAACCTCGTTATTGAGCGTGTGGCGCTCTTGGCAATCGAGCGTTAAAGCACTTTTTCCTTCACAATTGATAGAATGTCCTCTGGCTTAATTACAGAAAGCCCAGTTAACCCGCCAATAACTTCAATTAGAAGAATCTTGTCAGGCTTGTTTAAATCCACTTTTCGTTCAATGTTGGCTGCTGCCGCCTCAATAATGTCCCTTGTTGAGGTTTCCGTGAAGCGCTTCTCAACGGTAATCCTAAAAGTCTCGTTCTTGCCAATTTTTGAGCTTAGTTCCGTAGCTGCCCGCTGAATTTCTCCAAGGTCTGTGCGAATAACTTTTTCTATGGGGATTATGCGCAATGTGTAACGGAACTCGTAGGGGCGTTCTCTGAGAATCTGCCTAAACTTTTCAATAACCTCAAAGGGGTTGAAAGCCGTTTTCGCAGCAATTAGGCCAGCCACGCCGGTCTTGTCCACAACAGGCGCTGAGTCACCAATCTCGCCGAGCAAATACCACAGTTCAGAACATGCCTCATCCTCATTTCCTCTTGAAGTTGTGGCTAAAAGGTTAAAGTCCCTAAGCACACGTCCACCCGCCACAATTTTGGTCAGTGCAGGTTAGTTGGCTTTTCACAGCTTTGAAAGGCTCCTAGCCGTCGCCTCACATCATCCCATAATATTACTTTCATCAACATGGATTTATCTGTTTTGATTTCATGAGGGTTAGGCTTAAATTCATGGGCGTAAACTCTATCTTTCCAAAGCTGGAGGAAAGGGCAAACGCCAAAACCCGTAATCGTCGTTCACGGCGGTGCTGGAAACTGGCATCCAGAACGCATCGATCCGGGACTTGAGGGCGTGAAGAAGGCGGCTAAAACGGGCTTTGACATTTTAGCGAAGGGTGGAAGCGCCCTCGACGCTGTTGTTGAGGCAGTGGCTGTCCTTGAGGATGAAGGCGTCTTTAACGCTGGTTACGGCTCAAGCCTAACCATAGAAAAAACAATAGAAATGGAAGCCTCAGTTATGGATGGAAAAACCCTAAGGGCTGGGGCTGCTGGCCTCTTGCGTGACATTAGGAATCCGGTTAGGCTTGCAAGAATAGTTATGGAGAAAACCGACCACGTGTTCATTGTTGGCGAAGGAGCAGAAAAACTTGCAAAACTGTTTAACCTTGAGAGGCGGAACCCGCTTACAGAGCTCCGCCTAAAATATTATGAGCAGGCGAAGCAAGCCCTACTGGATGGCAAGTTTGAGCTGCCAAAACTTGCAGAACTTGTTAAAAATCACCCGGAACTTTTCGACCTTGAAACCGTTGGCGCTGTTGCTTTAGATTTGGAGGGGAATGTTGCAGCTGCTACGTCCACAGGCGGCTTTCCGTTAAAGATTCCTGGAAGAATTGGCGACTCGCCCTTAATTGGATGCGGCACCTATGCCGATAATAGAAGCGGGGCTTGCTCAGCCACTGGTGTTGGTGAAATCGCCATAAGGCTTGTTTTGGCAAAGACGGTCTGCAACTATATGGAGAGTGGTAAAACTGCCCAAGAGGCTGTTGAAGCCGCCATAAAGCTTGTTAACGAGCGGATGGCTGGAACCTACAATTCCATGGGTTTAATTGCTGTGGACACGCGGGGCGAAATTGGAGCTGCCCACAACTCAAAACACTTGTGCTGGGCTTACCTTAAGCCTGGAATGCGGGAGCCTGAAGCAGCATTAACGGCAAAAATTCTGAAGTAAATCTTTTAAAATTGTGGCGTGTCATCAATGTTATTTCTCGACAGCAGTCGAATAAAAATGCTTAAAATAATCTGATGAGGCTCTCACTATGCCAAACCATTAGTTGAGGAGGTGAATAAGAGTGTTTGAGGAAGAAGAGGAATGGGAAGAGGAAGACTGGGAAGAAGAAGAGTGGGAAGAAGAGGAATGGTAAAAACCCTAAAGGTGTTCATGTTTATCCACGTTTTCTTTTTAACCCGAAAAGTTTTTAGCACCGCGACAATCTGATTTTAAGGCTCATAGTTATGATGTAAAACACAACTAGATAGTTGCTGGTAAAATATGACCCGTGTAGCAGTGCTAGACTCAGATAAGTGTAGGCCAAAACGTTGCGGAAAACAGTGTCACCGCTTTTGCCCAATGGTTAGAAGCCATGTTGAGGCAATCCGCTTCGAAGACGCCAAACCACTAATTGTTGAGGCTCTCTGTTCCGGCTGCGGAATATGCGTGAAAAAGTGTCCCTTTAACGCCATATCAATAGTGAACCTTCCAGATGAGCTGGAAAAGGAGTGCAGCCACAGATTCGGACCAAACACCTTCAAGCTTTACAGGCTTCCAACACCATCGCCCGGCACTGTTTTGGGCCTTCTTGGGAAAAACGGAATTGGAAAGACAACAACGCTGAAGATTCTCTCCGGGGAGATTAAGCCAAACCTTGGAAATTATGAGAATCCGCCCAGCTGGAGCGACTTGATAAGATATTTTAGGGGTTCGGTGCTCCAAGATTATTTCCAGCGGATGAGCGAGGGCAAGCTAAAAGTCGTGCACAAGCCTCAATACGTTGACAAGATTGCAAAAGCCGTTTCAGGAAGGGTTGGCGAACTCCTCGGAAAGGTGGATGAGCGGGGTGTTCTTGAAAATGTTGCTGAGAAGCTTGGGTTGAAAACTATTTGGGATAGACCTCTTGAAGCCCTAAGCGGGGGCGAATTACAGAGGGTGACTGTAGCTGCTGCAATATGTAGGGAAGCCGACGTTTATCTTTTCGATGAGCCTTCCAGCTATCTTGATGTAAAGCAGAGGCTTGAGGTTGCCAGAGCCATAAGAAGCCTTAAAAGTGAAGGAAAAATCGTTGTTGTAGCTGAACACGACCTCGCAATAATTGATTACCTATCAGACCAAATCTGCATATTTTACGGTGATGCCGGCGTTTACGGAATAGTTTCCCACGTGCACGGCGTTCGGACTGGAATAAACATTTATCTTCAAGGTTACATTCCGGACGAAAACATCCGCTTCAGAAAGGAAGCCATAATATTCCATGAAAAACCGCCCACCATAAGCTTCGGCGCCGGAGAAACCCTCCTAAAATGGGGTAAGGTGGAAAAAACCTACGAAGGCTTCAAATTGGTGGCGCAGCCCGGAGAAATCAGAAAGGGCGAAATAATAGGAATTCTAGGACCAAACGGCATTGGAAAAACAACTTTCGTAAAAATATTGGCTGGCTTGGAGAAAACCGATGACGAGAGAGAATTCAAAGAGCTCACGGTAAGTTACAAACCGCAATATATTTCTGCTGAATACGAGGGCACAGTGCAAGAACTTTTAACAAGCATAGCAAAGGAAGACTTCACATCGGGCTGGTACAAGGCTGAAATCCTCCAACCCCTTGGCATAACACCATTATTAGAGAGAAACATAACCGAGCTCAGCGGCGGCGAATTGCAGAAAGTTGCCATAGCCGCATGTCTATCCAAAAAGGCTGAGCTTTATCTTTTGGACGAGCCCAGCGCCTACTTGGACGTCGAGGAGAGACTTAACATGGCGAGAACCATCCGCCGAGTAATAGAGGCTAGAAATGCAACAGCCTTTGTTGTTGAACATGATGTTGTCGCCCAAGACTTCATTGCAGACCGTTTAATGGTTTTCACTGGCGAGCCGGGAATAAGGGGCATAGCCAACCCGCCCACAAGCCTAAGGGATGGAATGAACGCCTTCCTAAAAGAGATGAATGTAACCTTCAGAAGAGACCCAGTCACGAAGAGGCCCCGCGTAAATAAGGAGGGTTCGAAGCTGGACAAGTATCAGAAGGAGATAGGCGAATACTATTATGTGAGGCATGCAGCCATAACGGAAGAGGATTAAACATGATTAAAATCGGCGAAGCGGAAAGAGAACTCTTGAAAGAAGCATCAAAGGCTTTGGGAAACGCCCACGTGCTCTGGGGTTTTAGTGTTGGCGCGGCTGTTTTAGCTGAGGATGGAAAAATTTATGGCGGCTGCAACGTTGAAAGCTGGGTTTCAGGGCTTGGCATCTGTGCTGAAAGAAACGCCATACATCACGCCATTCTACATGGGAACAAGAGGATTAAAGAGATAGCCGTTGTGTCAGAAGCCAAAAACAAAAGCGAAATAAAACCATGTGGGGCTTGCCTCCAATACATTTCAGATTTTGCCGAAAGCCCTGAAATTAAAATTGTCATGGCAAAAGCTGAAAAAGCTAGAGTGCTGTTTGAAACGGTTAAGGTAAAGACGCTTAAGGAGCTTTTTCCAGAGCCTTTTAAGAAATGAGCCGTTTGCCTTAAACGGTATAGTTAAATTAATGTTCATGCCGGTATACATACGTTAAAGTGACTCTGCGAAAGAGGTGACTGGTGGAGGCTAGCGTGGCGCAGGTAACCTTCGAAGAGATAAGCGCATCAGACTTCTTCTATCGAAACCGCGACATAGCTGGGTTCACAAATCCAACAAGAGCTATTTTCGCAGCTATCCGTGAACTTGTGGAAAACTCTTTAGATGCCGCTGAAAGCCTCAAAATTCCACCAGAGATTTATGTTAGGCTCTCCTTTGAGGGTGAAGCAAGCAGGGAAACCCAAATCTACAAGCTGAGGGTTGAGGACAACGGATGCGGTGTCCCTCCTAGGCATATTCCATCAGCCTTCGGGCAAGTGCTCTTCGGCTCAAAGTATAAGCTAAAACAGCAGAGGGGAACCTTCGGCTTAGGCGGTAAAATGGCTATCCTTTATGGGCAGATAACAACCCATCAGCCAGCCACCATAATTTCCAGCACTGGCATGTCAAGGATTTACATGTACCGTCTTATGATTGACATCCAACGAAACCGTCCAATAATCCTTGATAGGAAAGTATTTTTGAACAAGGAGGGCTGGCGGGGCACCGTTGTCGAGTTTAGCCTCGAAGGCGACTATTTGAGGGCTATGCCAAAAATTCTGGAATATTTTAAGCAGACAGCAATGGTGAATCCTTACGCCAATATCACCTTCGTAGACCCGAAAGGTAGGCTCTACAAGTTTATTAGGGCAACCACCGTTATGCCAGACCCTCCGAAAGAGACTTTGCCTCATCCATATGGCGTTGATGTGGAGCTTCTCCAACGCCTCATACAAGTTACGCCCTACAACAACATGCTAGAGTTTCTGAAAAACCACTTTCACCGTGTGGGCGAAATAACCGCCAGAAAATTCCTAGAGTTCAGCGACATAAGCCCCTCCAAAAACCCGAAGAGGCTGTCCCACGAGGAAATTGTTAGGCTCATGCATATGCTGAAAAAGTTTAAGGAGTTTCTCCCACCAGACGCCAGCTGCCTTTCTCCATTGGGCGAGGAACTGCTGAAAACCGGCGTTTTGAAAGAGCTTAAACCGGAGTTTGTGGCGGTTCACCAGCGGAAACCAGCCACGTACGCTGGGCACCCCTTTATTGTTGAAGTGGCAATAGCTTATGGTGGCGAGATTCCCCAGAAAGGAGGCATCCTAATATACCGCTTCGCCAATCGGATTCCGCTCCTTTACGATGAGGCGAGCGATGTTTCAGTTAAGGTTATAAATGAAATGAACTGGCGGCGCTACAAGGTTACTCCTGACATGCCCATAGCCATAGTTGTCCACATTTGCAGCACAAAAGTCCCCTACAAAACTGTTGGGAAAGAGTTTATCGCTGACAGACCCGAAGTTCGGCGGGAAATAGCTAACGGCTTAAGGGAGGTGGCGCGCCAACTCCAACACTTCTTGACGCGGAGAGAACATGTGGACAGAGAACGCAAACGCCTAGGAGTTTTCAGCAAATACTTGCCAAAAATAGCCGAGTTCTCCACTAAACTAGCCGGTAAAGAAAAGCCGCCAGATATTGAGAAGCTTTTAAGGAGTGTGAGAAGGTTTGGGGTTGAGGGAATTTAAAAGCATAATAGAAAGACGAAAAGAGGTTTTAACAAACCTTGAAAATTTTGGGTTAAAAATCTATGAGCAACTTGATAGGGGATATTTCCCGTTCATAGAGATGCCAAGCCGCTCAACAGAAAACATTTACTACGACCCAAGATTTAGGCAGTTCATTTTGGGCGATAAACGTGTTAGGCGGAGCACCCGCAACATCCGCCACCTGAAACCCTTCGCCCAGCTGGTTTGGACAGCGCTCTTCTCCTATGAGCTCACATCCCAGCGTAAAACATCCACCTTAAGAGACGTTTACTATTCGGCGCAGGCTTACGAAATGACCTTCAAAGACCAGCAAGAATCCAACAACATAATAACTGACTTGGAAACAGTGCTGGGCTTTTCCCGAGAAGATTTCAATATCTTCCCAGAAGAGCGCTCAGCAGTCTTCGGAGACCTAACAATACGTTATACGGTGCCGGGCTACGAGGGGAAAACCCTTAACTTGACATCGCACCCAGACGGTGTCATGATTGGACCAGCCCTTACTTCAGCAGAATTCGTCGAAACCACAGCCGACAAAGTAATAGCCATCGAGAAGGGCGGCTTGTTCACCCGCTTTATCGAGGAGAATGTGCATAAAAAGTTCAACGCCATCCTTGTGCTTACGGCTGGGCAAGCGCCGAGGGCAACCCGTCACTTTATTAGGCGACTAAACCGCGAACTTGGCTTGCCAGTCTACATATTCACGGATGGTGACCCGTGGGGGATGCACATAGCCATGGTCATAATATCAGGTTCGGCGAATGCGGCTCACCTAAGAGACTTGACAACACCCGACGCCAAATGGAGCGGCGTGTGGGCAACAGATATAGTCAAATACAAATTGCCAACGGACCCGCTGGATGAGATTGACATGAAGAGGCTGTATGAACTGCAGAAAGACCCAAGATACAAGGAGGACCCCTTATGGCAGAGGGAAATTAAAACTTTCATGAAGATTAGGCGCAAGGCTGAGCAGGAGGCTTTCAGCCGATACGGGCTAACCTACATTGTGGACGAGTACTTGCCGGCAAAACTTGAAGAGACAAAATATCCCTAAAAAGGATAATTTAAAATAACCCCTTAATGCTTTATGGTAGAAGACACTCCACAAACGCGTAGAGGCTGAAAGCATGAGCGAAGAAGGCGGCTTTGGAATAACGGCTGCAGAAAAATTCTTTGGGCTAATCCTTGTGATTGTGGGAGCTTTGGCTACGCACTTCACTCTAACAAGCAGCAGCACACTTGGCGTTTACACATGGTTTTTCGGCTTTTTAGCCATAGTCTTGCTCGCGCTTGGAGTTTTTCTCATAATTGCTAAGGCTGAGTAGCATCTCCTTTAAATAGCATTTATTATAAAGGTATAATTTTATTAGTTTGGTAGATGGTTGCAGTCTGTTATCTGCCTAAGGAAGGCTGCCATGTCGCTTCGTCAGCCCATTGTCTGTGTTCTCGGCCATGTGGATACTGGTAAGACTCTCCTTTTGGATAAGATTCGCAAGACTAGTGTTCAAGCCCGTGAGGTTGGGGGTATAACCCAGCATATTGGCGCCAGCTTCTTTCCCGTCGAAACCCTAAAACAGATGATTGGTCCATTGCTTTCCACCATTAAGGGTGAGATTGAAATTCCGGGCTTGCTGGTTATTGACACTCCTGGACATGAGGCTTTTACCAATTTACGGAAGCGGGGCGGCAGCGTAGCTGACATCGCTATTTTGGTCATTGATATCCTTCGCGGATTTGAGGCTCAAACCTACGAGTGTATTGAGATTTTGAAGGCTCGGAAAACGCCTTTCCTTGTAGCTGCCAATAAGATTGACCGCATTCCAGGATGGAACTCTTATCCGGATACGCCTTTTCTGAAGGCTTATCAGCTTCAAGACAAATATGTGCAGGAGGATTTGGACAACCGCCTCTACGAAATTATCGGCGCTTTTTCGCGTTTGGGTTTTAGGGCTGACCGCTTCGACCGAATAAAGGACTTCACACGGACAGTGGCCATTGTACCCACAAGCGCCAAAACAGGCGAGGGCATAACAGAGCTTTTAGCTGTTCTTGTGGGTTTGACACAACAGTATCTTAAGAAGCGTCTGCAAATCACTGCTGGACCGGCTAAAGGCACTGTTTTGGAGGTGAAAGAAGAACCTGGGCTTGGCTTAACGCTTAACACGATAATTTATGATGGAACGCTGCGGAAGGACGACTTAATAGTTGTTGGTGGAAAGGAGAAGCCAATAACAACACGTGTAAGAGCCATCCTAGTGCCAAAGCCGCTGGATGAGATTAGAGACCCAAGGGACAAGTTTTCCTCCGTGGATTCTGTTTCTGCAGCTGCCGGAGTGAAGATTGTTGCTCCAGACTTGGAGGGCGCTTTGGCCGGCGCGCCCTTGTATGCTGTGGCTGATGGCGAAAATCCTGAAAAGTATGTTAGGCTTGTCTCCGAAGAAATTGAGAGGATTAGAATTACGACGGATGTGGATGGCGTTGTTTTGAAGGCTGACACTTTGGGTTCTCTTGAGGCTATTGCAGAAAACCTAAGGCGGAACGGCGTGCCCATCCGCTTAGCTGATGTTGGCGACGTTTCAAAAAGGGACGTTACTGAGGCGGCTATTGTGAAGGAGCATGAGCCCTTCTACGGAGCCATACTAGCCTTCAACGTTAAAGTTTTGCCAGACGCTGATGAAGAAGCCAAAAACGCCGGCGTCCAAATTTTTAAGGAAAAAATAATCTACCACCTGATAGATAATTATCTTTCTTGGCTTAAAACTCAAAGAGAAGCCAAAATTGAAGCTGAATTCGAAAAACTGGTTAAGCCTGGCAAAATCCAGATATTGGAGGGCTATGTTTTCAGAAGAGCCAAACCAGCCATAGTAGGCGTTGAAGTCCTAGCCGGGAGAATAAAGCCCAAAACAATCCTAATAAGGGCTGAAGACGGCGAGGAGATCGGCGAAATACAGCAAATCCAAGAGAAGGGCAAAGCCTTACCAGAGGCCAAACAGGGCATGCAAGTAGCCATTAGCCTAGACAAGCCCATGGTTGGAAGACACATATACGAAAAGGATATCCTTTACGTGAAAGTCCCAGAACCACACGCCAAAGCACTGCTGAAAAACTTTATGGATAAGCTAGCTCCAGACGAGCAGGAAGCCCTAAACGAGTACGTAAACCTAATGCGAAAGAAAATACCATTCTGGGCAGCCTAGCACAATGCTTTGTGTCAAATTCTTTTGGCTGATGAGAACTTAAAAATTTTCATTTCTTCCGAAGGTTTATGCAACGTAAATTCAGTTTCACGATATTCAACGTTTCAATTGTGGGCACGGAACATGCACATGAAGGAACTTTGACTTTGTTCTAAACTGTAGATTTTAAAGGAGCGTTCTTTTAATTATTATGGGATTTTACATTTTCCTTTCAGGCAATGTCCAACTTTATAATGAAGCTGAATTAAGTAGGATGGTGAATTTTCTTAAAACCACCGATGTCCCTCGCGGCGAGTGGACTGAATATGTTAGGATCAGGGAAGTTTACGACCACAGCTTGGAGGCAAGATCCTTGTTGTTGACTAGGGCACAAGGTATATGGGGCATTCTGAATTTATGTGTGAAGCACTTGAGTTACATGTTGCAATATTAACCATAGACAGCAAAGGACATGTGATTTCCGCTTCTGCGTTCATAGTTCACAATTTTGGGATTTGATCAATCAGAAGTGGTTAACTTTACCTTAGTATGAGAGCTCATGTGAGGTTTAAATAAATTTGCTATGAGAGAAGATGTATGTTTCCTATTCTTACATTTTTTAGGTGTTTTTGTGCGGCTTGTTGGCATTCTACTGCTTGTTTTCTGCTGGTAGTTGGCAAGTCGTTCATGACATAGCATGGGTAAAACGCCAAAAGTGTGTATGGTATTTCTGGGCTTATCTGGCTTATAAATTGGGCTATTTTTTCCACTTCTTCTGCGTCCACGTATCCTGGCACAAGAAGTGTGCTGGCTGTTAGGACTGGCAGTTCTGGGCGTTTTGCATAGAATTTTTCACCTAACAGTTGGAAGTTTTCTAGGGCTGGTTTGTTGGATACTCCGCATAGGGCTATGGCTAGTGGCTCGCTCCACGCCTTCAAGTCGAATTTTATGTTTCCTCCACTTTTTAGGGCTAGTTCTGCGGCTTTTTCCGCCATTTTTTGGTTCATATAACCGTTGGTTTCCCAGCAGACACGCATGATTCGCTTTTCAGCTTCGGCTTTTTCCAGTGCTATGCGGCTTGTCTCCAGCGAGTGCGGCATCTGAGGGGAGGGGTCTCCTCCAAAGTAGCATATGCATGAAACCCGTTTGTCGAAGGCTTTTTGGGCTAGGGCTTCAGCGCTTAAAACTGGCTTGTGTTTGGCTGAAAGGTTGCGGTAATGCCAGTTTTGGCAGAAGAGGCAGTCGTAACTGCATGCGCCGTAAAACACAGCCAAGTTGTAATAGCCATATTCGGGTTCTGGTTTGTAAGCATATTTTGGGTATCCACTTCCAGTGCATCCCGGACAAAACCACCAGCTCACACAGTTGGTTGGCAACCCATCATAATACCATTCTAAAACACCCTGCTCCGCTGTTCCGCCAAAACGGACGAGACGACCTCCAACATTCCAAACAAGACCACAAAAGCCACTTCCGCCAGCGCCTATAACGCAGTTGTTGGCGCAAACACCACATGGCAGACCCCCTTCATCTTTGGGCGGTTCTGAAGGCAAACCATAAACGGCACGACTTTTCGCGTGAACATCTCTCGTGATTTCTAGGGCTTTTTTCGGTTTTTTCCTAATGCATTTTAGGCAGACGCCCAAATTCCCAGATATTAGGGGAGAATTTTCACCGCAGACTTGGCATTTACCCATCGCAAGTCAATAAAAATATTGTGCATCAAACCTAAAAATCTAGAGGGGGTATGTCTGCCATTGGCTTTTCCACCAGCCGAAAACCTAGAGAAAGCAGCGTATTTGTGGCCAGTCTGCAAAGAACAAAATTACTGGAGAGATATCTAATTTAGCCAAACTGCACAGCGCAAAAATTGATTAGCCGCCGCCCACTGGTGGTATAATTGCCAAAACGTCGCCGTCAGTCAATTCTGTCTTTAATCCTTTCATGGTAGAGGCGCTTCTTCCATTTATTAGGAACTGGAGAAAGCCTTTCACGTCGCCAGTTTTACTGTCATAAACGTATTCAACAAAGTCTTTCCCATACTGTTTTGCTAGTTTTCCAAGCACTTTTTCCACAGTCACGTTTTCCCCGTCCGGAAATTCGATAGTTTCCTCTCTTTTGCCAGTTATTTCCCTAAGGGTGGTGAAGAAGCGCACCGAAACCTTCAAGGCTTTTCACCATCAACAATGAAATATAAAACAGATGGAAAAGCTTTTCCCATAGCAGAAGCCACTCTTATAGGCAAAACACCTTAAAGCGGTATGCCATTGGACATAGCCATAAAGCCTTCATGCCAACAATAGGGTGGTTGCTGGGCGTCAAAATCCTAGAGCTTATAGTCGACTTCACCACTGGCTTGCATTTTTACTCCTAGCCTTCATCGGATGCAAGATGATATACGAGGCAGCAATCGTTAAACATCAATCAACAAGCAGAAAAATTGACTTTCCATCTTGTCTGTCGTCACAAGTATAGACGCCCTAGCAGTGGGCTTAGGCTTCGCTTCCTAAAAATCTCCATAACAACGCCAATAATTATCATAGGCACAATAACCTTCGCTCTATCTTTTCTAGGGCAATAATAAGCGACAAAATTGGAAAGACTTTATCGCGCAAAATTGAGGTTTTAGGCGGGCTAATCCTAATCGGCATAGGCATAAAAATCCTCTTTGAGCATATGGCTTAAGCTTATGCATATGTTAGTTTAAAATTTCCACCTTTTTTTGGAAAAGTTTATATTTTACCGCATTTTTGCTTAACCACGAAACCATTTTAGCGTTAATTGGAGGAAAAGTTGTATGGCTTACTTAACAACAACAGCTTCAGGACAG
>JAGTQI010000024.1:0-7692 GCA_018396955.1 Candidatus Bathyarchaeota archaeon
CGTCTTTGCTGTTGAAACAAATCCTCCCACGATGGAGGGCATACCATAATACCTTGCCAACTCAGCAGCAGCGGCGCCTGTTAAACCGTGTTCTGGCCCCCCTCCAGCGCGCTTCAGCGTCCTCATATCGAAAGCTGCAATGCCAGCGCCATAAATAACTGGTGCGCCGGGACATGTTAGTTGTGTAATTACAAGGCATCCAAATACTTCAGCATTGTTCACAACTAAAGACCCAGCAAGCGTTACGGGTCCCGTGGCTCCTGGCTGGGGCATTCCAAAAAACATTACTGGAACATCAGCCTTGGAAAATTCTAAGGCGGCTTCCATGCTATTTCCATCCATTTGAAGAGGCGCACTAGTGCAATGCAGGGAGGAAATTATGGGCCTTTTCCTTAGCTCCTCCTCGTCTCCAAGGATTGCCGCTGCAATTTCTATCTGATATCTAGCTTCTTTAGGTGACATGGTTGTTTCGAAGGTTACATGCTTTTCCGTGTTTTCTAAAGAGGCTTCGAGATCGTGAAGATGTCGAACGTGGGCTGGATAGTCTTGGGCACTTACCATGGGCCAATAAATGTCAACCACATCAACGGCATCTGCGATTATTGCTGATTTGGCTATATCCTCCTTTGTTGAAGCCCGCCTTTCTCCTGTTTCCATTTCTAATGTTTGGGTTCCATTTCCATCAGTCGTTATGTAAACATGATTTTGGTCCAAAATTGCATCGTATTTTGGGTTTCGGGCACAGAGGGTTATGTTTTTTCGATTTTTTCTTAAAGCTTCTTCAACAAGGTGAGAAGGAATAAACGCTGTTTGGCTTTTATAATCGACTTTGCAGCCTCCCTCTTCTAGAATTTTGAGACATTTTTGGCTGTTGATTTTAAATCCCGTTGTCTCTAAAACTTCAAGGGTTGCCTTGTGGATTTTTTCTAAATCTTCCTTGGAGAGCACAGAGAAGTTTATTCTCTGATTTTCTCTGGAGAAAACCATTTTGACTTACCTTAACCCTTGACGGGTGTCTTTCAAATTAGAAGGCTTTCACTAGTTTTTTTGCAATTTCAACAGCTTCTATGGCATCTCCGCCGTGGCCGTCTGCCCCTATTTCTTCAGCCCACTTCTTTGATGTTGGCGCTCCACCAATTATTATTTTAACTTTTTCCCTTAATCCTTCCCGTTTGAGGGCTTCTATGACGTCTGCCATCTTAGCCATCGTAGTAGTCATTAGGGCTGACATTCCAACAATTTCTGGTTTGACCTCTTTAACTTTCTCTACGAATTTTTCGGCTGGAACATCAACGCCTAAATCTATTACTTCAAAACCTGCCACCATAAGAAGAGTGCTTACAATGTTTTTTCCAATGTCATGAATGTCTCCTTCCACTGTTCCTATGAGGACTTTGCCCAAAGTTTTCTTTTCCCTAGCACTTTTTAGTATTGCTGGTTCAAGAACCTTTATGGCCTGTTTCATGGCTTCCGCGGCTATTACAAGCTCTGTTAAAAAGGCTTCTCCAGCACCGAATCGCTCTCCGACAATTCTCACCCCTTTAGCTAGACCTTCCTCAATAGCCTCAACGGGATCTATACCTTTTTGGAGGGCTTCTTCCGCGGCTTTAACAGCAGCTTCTGGATCATAGCTTAGGACGGAATTTACCAATTTATTTAGAACCTCTTCTTTCATACACTTCACCCAGAATACCAAATCAAATTGCACATATGTTCATATAATTTTTTCTCAGCGGTACATTTGGAGAAAAGATTTTAAGTAATATTTCTCTTAAAATTTGACCGGAATTAGTGCTATGAAAGTCAATGTATTTCAGAAGCATCGTTATTTGGTCTTATATTTGCCAGCTTTAATTCTTTTTTCCGTATTTTTCTTAACACCTTTTGTTCTGATGATTAGAATGAGTTTTTTCATAGGAAAACCACTTCATTGTTATATAGAAGGTTTTACGATTGAAAATTATTTGCGTTTTCTAAGAGACTTTTATGTTCACACACGGTTAATGTTCACTCTTCAATTATCAGCACCAGTAATTTTTTTAACTCTTGTTCTTGCCTATATTATGGCATATGCAATATCTCGTTCTTCTGGGATTAAGCGGTTAATACTCATATGTGTAACTATTTTTCCAATCTGGATCAATTTGGTTGTTATAGCTTTTAGCTGGCAAGTCATTTTCGCAAGATACGGCCTAATAAATTTCTTTCTAACAAATCTCGGTATTATAGATGAGCCTACACCGCTTGGATATAACTTTTTATCGGTTGTTATCGGCTTGGTCCACGTATGTTTACCCTACACTATTTTAACTTTGTTAAGTGTGCTTGACAATATTGATCCAACGTTGGAAGAGGCAGCGAAAGATCTTGGAGCCACAAAATTCAAAATTTTTGTCGAAGTGACGTTGCCAATGTCCATGCCTGGAATAATAACAGGGGCGGCCTTTTGTTTTGTATGGACTATGAGCTCTTTCGTCATTCCTTCGTTTCTCGGTTCTCCTTTACAAAAAACAATTGGCATTGAAATAGCCAACCAAGTATTAACGGCGCTAAACTGGCCTTATGGTTCTGTATTAAGCATCGTTTTATTATGTATAACTAGTTCAACATTACTTATTTCAAATATATTAAGGGAGAGGACAGCGAGATGGGCAAAACAATAGCTAAATCAAGTATTTTTTTGAACTTTGCTTGTGTATTGATTTCAGCCTTTATATTAATTCCAGTCGTTATAATTTTTTTAACGTCTTTAGATCCTGCCAAGTACATACGATTTCCCCCTTCAGGTTTTTCGCTGTTATGGTATGAATACTTTTTTTCGAACAAAGTGTGGCAAAATGGTCTTCTTAATAGTGTTTACGTTGCAGTTTTAAACACCATCATCTCTGTTCCATGTGGAATCCTAGCAGCCTACGCATATAGAAAGTATACTTTTAAGTTGAAAAATATATTCAATACAATTATGATCATTCCATACGTAACTCCAAGTTTGTTAGTTGGAATCGCACTTTTGATGGCCTTCGGTCGTACAATCCTTAGAGGAACCTATTTTATAGTTGCAATCGCCCATGCATTATGGTCAACATCTTTTATTTACATTCTCATGCAAGCCGCTTTATCAAACTATGACTTTACATACGAAGAGGCAGCGAAAGATCTTGGAGCTAATCTGTTCCAAATGTTTTCTGAGGTTACATTACCCCTTTTAAAGAGCGCCTTCATAGCAGCAATTCTCTTTGCTTTTATTTCGTCATTTGGTGAAGTAACTATGGCCATTTTTTTGGTAACAAGCAAAACAGTTACCCTACCGGTTCTTTTATGGACATCATTGAAATATGAATTACATCCAGTAGCAACTGTTGCTTCGGTAATCTGTATAATTTTTGCGATTGTCATATTTATGTTGATTACTAAATTTTTTGGAACTGGAATGTTAAGTAAAATCGGGATGTAAAAATGGATATAGCAGTTGAGACAAGAAATATAACTAAGAGGTTCGAAAAAGGTAGGGTTGTAGCTCTCGACAATGTCTCTATCTACGTTAAAAAAGGCGAAATTTTTACTTTACTAGGCCCCTCTGGGAGTGGAAAATCCACTCTACTAAGGATTATTGATGGATTGGAAGAACCTGATAGTGGTGATGTTTTTATAGATGGCAAATGCGTCACCCATGTTCCTGCACATAAAAGAGATGTATGCATGGTATTCCAAAGGCTTGCACTTTTCCCTCACAAAAACGTATTTGAAAACGTAGCTTTCGGTTTGAAAATGCATAAGATTGATAAGAATGAGATAAAGAAGAGGGTTGAAGAAACTCTTTGGAAAGTTGAACTTAATCCAGAAATTTACGCCTTACGCTTTCCACATCAGTTAAGTGGAGGGGAAATGCAACGTGTTGCGCTGGCAAGGGCACTAGTCTTACGTCCAGCTGTAATACTTTTTGATGAACCTTTATCCAGCCTCGATAAACGTTTGCGCGATAAAATGCGTGTGGAATTAAAACAAATATTAAAAAGGTTCAACCTCACAGCTATTTATGTAACTCACGATCAAGAAGAAGCTTTCGTCCTTTCCGATAGAATGGCTATAATAAATAAGGGTAAAATCCTTCAAGAGGGGACGCCGCGCGAGCTTTATGAGAAACCGCAATCATCCTTTATCGCAAATTTTTTGGGCGATACTAACATCTTTAAAGGAGTTATAAAGCAGATGAAAGGCAATTTAGTGATTATAGAACTTCAAGATGGAATATGTATAACTGCTAATTATACGGAGACGCCACCTATTTCAAGAGATGTTTTGGTGTCTTTAAAAGCTGAAAAAATTGTTTTATCTGACCGTCCTTTATTTGAAAACCATTTAGAAGCAACAGTAAAGGAAGCCATATTCGTTGGTGAAAAAATCATATATGTGGTTGAGTTAAATAAAGAGTTAACGCTAAAAGTAATTGAAAAAAATTTTGGAAAAACCTGGCGTAAAGGAGATAGAGTATTAGTAAATTGGCTTCCAGATGATATAATATTAATTCCAGAGTAAGTTATGTTTTTAAATCTTAAAGTTTTCTTAAAGTTTTTCCAACAATATTTCTCCTCCTATGCACACCGACAATAATGCCAATTGAAGTCCCACAATCTATAGATTCTTTGATGCTAAGCTGTAACAGCTATCAAATTCAAACATTTGAGCTTGCATTATTTCATTTTTTAGCAACTCCATTAAGTGAAACTTTGCATGCAAAGTTTCACTTTAACAGATAAACTAAAACAGCATATTCCGCTCATCTAGAAAGATAATTGTAATATCAGTACTAGTACTGAATAGCCCTTAAAAAGTCCTGAATTGTTATATCTCTTTTAATTTTGGGTAGTACCTTAAAACTTCTTTGTTAACTACATATTTGGGTTTGATACCTTTAGAAAACCTTACGATTTCTTCGCACGCCATTTTTCGAACAGTTACAATGGATTCTTCACTGTACCATGCTATATGAGGTGTAATGATAACGTTTTTTAAACTTAAAAACCGACTATTTTTATCAAGCGGTTCCTTTTCAAAAACATCTAATGCAGCTGCATGAATAATGTTATTTTGTAATGCTTCATATAGAGCTTTTTCATCTACTATAGCTCCACGAGATACATTTATCAACATGGCTGTTTTTTTCATTAAATTAAGTCTTTTTTTGTCAATTAAATGATGAGTTTCTTTCGTTAATGGACAATGAATTGAGATTATGTCAGAATTTTTTAATAGACTATCTAAATCAGTTCGCATGACCCCGTAATCTTTGAAAATTTCATCCGGTAAATATGGATCATAGGCAAGAATTCTTAAACCAAGAGACTTAAGCTTTTCAGCCACCTCCCTTCCAATCCTCCCAAATCCAATGATTCCGGCAGTCTTTCCGCTTAGTCTATAGATCGGACCGAAACGTTTCCAGTCGGTCCTAAAATTTGCCTTTCCTTTTTTAGTATAAAAGTCAATCTGTGGAATTCTCCTTGCCAATGTAAAAATTAAACTTAAAGTATGCTCAGTTACTTCGACTGTACAATAGTCTGGGATGTTGCATACTACTATCCTTCTCTTGGTCGCAGTTTTTAAATCAATATTGTCATATCCAACAGCGAGACGGACGATTAAACGTAAATTTTTCAAGGATAATAGCGTTTTTCTACCTAAAGGTAACAGGTTACTAATGATTATGTCTGCGTCCCTTGCAACATTTGAAATCTCATTCTCTTCGTTGCATCTAAAAGATTTTATTTCTGGGTTTATTTCTTTTAAGGCTTCCTTTTCAATAGAAATATCATCAAATGGATTATCCACTATTGTAACTCTAATTTTATCCGTATTCATTGCGCTAATCATCTAACTCGTTAAATGGCAACAATAAATAATAATTTTTTGTTAAACAATTTTCGAATACACAATAATAGATGTTTAACTCTTAATATTTGTTGAGATCTTTTAAGGATTTGCTTCCGTGTTCCATAAACTTTAGCACACTCTGTTTTTTAGATATTTAAGTTTAAAGTTCACCCATAGTGTTTACAGTTCAATCTTAAGAGGCTCAATTCAGTAAAATTTATTTGCATCTTCTTAGTAAAAGCGAAGGCGGTGAATAAATGAAATTCCCATTCAAGTATGCAATAGCCTTTATTTTGGGGATAATGCTAGGAGCAGCGTCGATTTACTTTACCTATCAGCCTCAAATAATTAAAACTACCGAGTATAAAGTTGTCAGCGAGTTTGAATATCTTCGACAAAAGTTTAAAGGAATGACTTTAAGAGTCACTGCTTGGAGCGGACCGTATGCGGAAAACTTTCGATGGGCAATTGTTGAACCGTTTGAAGAGTTAACAGGCGTAAATATTGAATTAGTTGTTGGTTGGGCAGAATTTATACCTATGCTACAGGCGGCTCCTCCAGATCAACCGCCATTTGACGTTTTTAATCTTGACGACTATAATTTTATTGCTGCAAGAAATCTGAATAAGCTTTTGCCACTAAATCTGACAAAGATCCCCAATGCTCAATACGTATACAACTGTTTAAAAGAGAGAGAAGAGTGGAAGTCTGGACTTGCTATACCATTTGATGGAGGCATATATACCATAATTGTGAACAAAGAAGTTGTGCCTTTTGAAATCACTTCTTGGGCAGACTTAAAGCGTCCAGAACTTAAAGGCCTAATTGCGATGGATCGAACTTGGTATTACGGACTCTACGTAGGTGCCTTGATGTTAGGTGATAAGTACTTAAATGATACAAACGTCGATGCAGCATTTGCGGAAATTGCTAGTTTGAAGGATAGCATTCACGCGTGGTACTCTTCAGGGGCAGAGGCCCTTCAACTTCTGGAATCAAAAGAGGTGGGAGTAGCAATTTATTACACTGGAGGTTCTTATGATGCCATCAAAAGGGGAGAACCGTTAGAAATAATCATTCCTAAGGAAGGAGCAATAGCCTGGCTTGGATCCCTCAGTATAGTGCGTGGGGTGTCACCGGAAATTCAAGAACTTGCAGAAGCATTCATTAATTTCGCGTTAAGTCCTATTAGCCAAACAAGACATGTTACAAAATCTGGTAATTTTGTGACTGGAGAGTACGCAAAAGTTCCAAGAGATCAATACTTCAATCCTGCAAGCAACGACGAAATGAGTAAAATAGTGTTCTTTGACTGGGAATGGCTTGAACAACATTGGACAGAACTAGAAAATCGATGGAATACAGAAATCTTGGGCTGATTTCCTTTCTCTTTTTTCTTTTCCCTTTTTGACATTGACAATTTAGTTCTCGAAGGGTTAGAGTAGTTTAGATGGTGATTAGGGAATGTTGCCCGGCATCATGGAAATTGGGAATGTAACCAGCACGACATAAGGATAGAGCATAATGCAACGGGAAAGAAAAAAGAATGCAACAAGCGCCTTTTTTGTTGGGCTCCTTCTCGGTTCACATCAAGAAGATGATGAAGCTTAACATTAAGCAGCGGGAGGCGCTGGGATGTCATGAGAACTATGAAGGCCGCAAGGTATAGTAGTTCTTCAAGAAGGAAGAAAGATAGCGAAGGGTGAATCAAAAGAAATAGCGAATAATGAGAAGTTATAGCAGCATTAGGTGAATGTATGTATATGTTAAATGGCTCAGGCAAAACTACATAAATGAATACAAACGTCGATGCAGCATTTGCGG
>JAGTQI010000024.1:7750-18486 GCA_018396955.1 Candidatus Bathyarchaeota archaeon
AATTGAGTTAGGAATAGCTAGCTTGGAAGTAAGGGCTATTTCCCGCACACGGGTGTGATGGATCACTTGCTTTTAGGAGCGCAATCATCACGTAAAGCTTGGAATATCAAATACTGCACTTTAAGGCCAAAATTAGTGCTTAATATATTCAATGCTTTGCAAAAACTGCGCGAAAAAAGGATAACAATACTTTTAGCCGAACAGCATGTGCATTATGCTTTGAACCTAAGCGATGCACTTATGTGATTGAAACTGGTAGGATGGTTAAGGAAGGTTTCGGAAAAGAATTGCTTGCTGACAATGATTGGGGGTCTCTTCTTTCATATACTTCACCTCCCCCGAGTACAAATCAACTTGCATATATTTATCTTAATGAGAAGTTATAGCAGCATTAGGTGAATGTATGTATATGTTAAATGGCTCAGGCAAAACTACATAAATGAATACAAATAATTGGGATTATTATATCCAAAAAGCAGTACTATCAAATTTGAAGAAAAAGAAACAAAGGCTTACTCTCTATCGCATAATTGAGTTAGGAATAGCTAGCTTGGAAGTAAGGGCTATTTCCCGCACACGGGTGTGATGGATCACTTGCTTTTAGGAGCGCAATCATCACGTAAAGCTTGGAATATCAAATACTGCACTTTAAGGCCAAAATTAGTGCTTAATATATTCAATGCTTTGCAAAAACTGCGCGAAAAAAGGATAACAATACTTTTAGCCGAACAGCATGTGCATTATGCTTTGAACCTAAGCGATGCACTTATGTGATTGAAACTGGTAGGATGGTTAAGGAAGGTTTCGGAAAAGAATTGCTTGCTGACAATGATTGGGGGTCTCTTCTTTCATATACTTCACCTCCCCCGAGTACAAATCAACTTGCATATATGTGCAAATAAATTTTAAGAAGCGAACTTTGTTATTGCTTTTAAAAGAGTAAGATAAATATATGATCAAGGGTGAAGCATTTCCTAGGTCTTTGCGATGGCTGAAAAGGTTAGACTGTTTCATGCTGTAGACATACATGGAAGCGAAATGGTTTGGCGGAAGTGGCTTTCAATTCCTAAAGTGTATAAGGCAAACGTTTTATTGTTGTGCGGCGATTTAACTGGGAAACTTATAATTCCGATAATCGAGGAAGAACCCGGCAGATACAAAACTATGGTTTATGGGCGATGGATAAACGCTAGCGGAGAAGATGACCTAAAAAAGCTAATCGACAAGATCACTTTCAGCGGGTTTTACACTCATGTTTGCAGTAAAGACGAGTATGACGAGCTTATGAAGAATCCGAAAAGGGTTGACGAATTATTCCACAATTATATGAAGGAGAGGCTTAAAAGATGGCTTAACATGATTGACGAAAAACTACCCAAAGATGTTACTGTCGTTATGATGCCTGGAAATGATGATTCCTTTGAAATTGATGAATTGATAAAGGCTCACGAGGACCGCGTTATATACCCGCTGGAAAAAGTCGTCAACCTATGCCTTGACTATGAAATGCTAAGTTTCGAATGGGTTAACCCCACACCATGGGAAACGCCTCGAGAAGCCCCGGAGGAAGAGCTGTGGAAAAAACTGGAAAAGGTAAAGAACATGTTTTCTGGCGACTGGAGAAAAGTTATCCTAAATTTCCACTGTCCACCATACTGCACCAAACTGGATTTAGCTCCAAAATTGGACAAGAATTTAAAGCCTGTTGTCTTCTTAGGGCGAATAATTTATGATAATGTGGGCAGCAAAGCTGTACGAAGATTCATAGAGGAAAATCAGCCCCTTTTAAGCTTGCACGGTCACATCCATGAATCCTACGCTTCAGATTACATAGGAAAAACCTTAGCCATAAATCCCGGATCAGAATATAGTGAAGGAGTGCTTAGAGGCTTCATCATCGACCTCACAAAAGATGGCATTGAAAAATGGTGGAAGGTGGAGGGATGATTAATGGAGGAGAAGGAAAAGAAGCAAGTGTTGTCTGAGGAAATTGTAAAAATGGCCATAGACCTTGTGGAGGAGGCTAAAAGGGAAGGGCTAACGCTTAGGCTGATAGGCGGCCCAGCCATTAGAATTCACTCCTCCCTCATGGCCATAGACCTTCACAAAAGGCTAAAGAGGATTGAGGGACAGGAGTTTCCAGACATAGATTTTGTGGCTCCGGATAAAGAGAGGGCGAAAATTAGGAAGTTTTTTGAGACAAGGGGTTGGAAGTTTGATTCCTACATCTTTTTCTTCACGAGCGGTGTGGGAACCAGAAATCGCCAAGTCTACAGAGGAAAGGTTGACGTTGACATTTTCTATGACGCGTTGGATCTATGCCACAAAGTGGATTTTCGCAACAGGTTCCACCTAGACTATCCAACAGCATCATTAGTCGATTTGCTGCTGACTAAGCTGGAAATAGTCGAATTCACAGAGAAAGATGCCAAGGATGTCATAGTCCTCCTAAGAGACCACAAAATTGGGGATGCCGACGCGCCGGAAACAATCAATGCAAGATATATGGCTAAGTTGTTTGCAAATGATTGGGGATTCTGGTACACGGCTACAACCAACCTGAAAAAAATTAGGGCTGCCTGCCCCATGTACCAGCAACTTACCGCAGAAGATATTGCCGATGTAACATCAAAGATTGACCAAATCTTAAAGTATGTAGATGAGGAGCCTAAAACCAAGGATTGGCTGAAGAGAGCACAGGTTGGAACGAAGAAGAAGTGGTACAAGGAAGTTAGGCTATAAATCCAACTTAAAGTCTTAATAATCTTATCCTGCCACGTTTGTACTATACTATTGCTGCAATGTTTGAGGTTAGCCTAAGTGAAATGGACTAAAGAGGATATGAAAAAGGCTCAGAAAATATCGAATGAGCTGGTTTCTATAATTAGCTACTTTGATGGTTTGAGAGGAGCTTCAGTTCACGATCCAAAAGAGTTATTGATGAAAACTAAAACGGTCAGTTTAAACTCGTCATACTTAAAATATTTTAGTAAAGAAACCCAAAAAGTTCTGAAGAAGATAGGGCAATCTGGCAAGGTTAGAAAAATGATAAGGGTGAACAGGATCCTAAATTTTGTCACATTAATCTATTTCATGATTGTGGTTGTATTAGCCATTCTATGGCAGAGGGGTGTAATTCTTCCTCCAAGCTTTATGTGGATGTATTGGACTTTTTTGTCCTTTCCAAGTATAATTTTGCTTCTCATTCTAGCGGATGTAACTTTGCTTATGCTGAGCCTAACCAAATATGAGCTTAAAAAAATTGCCGAGGAAAGCGGCGTAAAGGAAGAAGAGGCTATGAAAAGAAGGTTGAAGGAGGCTGTTCAATACCATATTGACAAGTTAAGGGCAAATATTGAGAAGTACAAGTTAAAACCTGAAGATTATAAGATTAAGCTGCAGAGAACTGATTATGAAGGTATAAAAGTTGTTAAGAAGCCGGGAATTTTACATGGATATTACCTTGCAATAGTTGATGCTAAAATTAGAGAAAAAGATGGGTAATTAGCGTTTACGCTGGCGGTATTTCGCCGTAGATATCTTGCAGCGCGATGCCCATTCTTCTGTTACGCTCTGCAAAGGCGAACCATATTAGGGAGCCTATGAAAATCCATAAGGCCAGATAGGCCATGCCCCAAGCAGTCAGCCAAGACGCGGCTACTGCTAATCCCCAAGTCCAGAAGAAAATTGCCAAAGCACCACATATAGTTATTGCTGGTATGCCGGCAAAAGTGGCCTTAAACCCTCTTTCCCAAATGTCGGGGCGTCTATAGGGCAATATTACGCCTGCAAAGGCTATTAAGAGCTGGCTAAGGATGAAGATGAATGTTGCATCTACCGTTGCCACGAAAACGTTGCCAAGGCTTAACGGTATGAACAGGTAGGCAATCACTGCTGTCAGTATAATTGCCCAATGTGGTGAGTGGAAGCGCTCATTTACACGGTTGAAGGCTTCCGGGAAGAATCTGTCAAAAGCCCATGCGAAAGGTTGCCTTGGACCCACAAGTAGAGTTGATCCGGAGCAGTTGGAAATCCACATGGCTGGGATAAAGGCAAATATTGCTTGAAGCCAAACCTGCCCATGCGCCAGTGGCACTGTGAATAGTGGTAAGCTTGGATCCAACATTGTCATGCTGGTCACCTGGTCTGTTAATTCTTCTCCATAGACGTAACAGTATTGGCTGACGAAGTCTCCGTAGGCTGTATATACGCCAATAACAGTTAGAACATACCAGAACATCACAAACAATGTTGCGGCAAAAACACCTACTATAAAGCCTGTTTTTGGAGATTTCATTTCTCCACCAAAGTAGCATGCTGCTGTAGTTCCCCAATATGCCCAGAAGGTGTCTACGAAATTGAGTATAGTTGCTCCTCCAGTGCCGCCGGCCTCTTGGGTTGCGGTTGTAACATATTCAGCCCAACCGTTATCGATGGCTACTTGTTGTATCTCTCCCCATGCATCGGCCCCAGCACCATAGGTTAGATTCCAAGCTTCTCTTACATAAGTTGGATTCATAATCCCATAGAATGTAGCGGCAACTCCGAGGAAGCTTCCCACTATGCCTATGGCAACTAGTCCAGCCACGTACCATCTGAACACTTTTATGCCCAGCAAAGACAACAACGTGTAAAGTGTAACTATTACTACGGCTATTATGCCTAACCCTACGTTGTCAAGTGTAAACGCAATCCACTCAGGGTTGCCGGTGGCGTAGCCCAGCAGGTTAATCATTTTAACCCAGAATCCAGCGCCAATTACAGCCAACACTCCTGTAGCAAAGTTGTTAGCTACGAAGTATAACCAGTCCCCGAGAAAGCCCACATGGGGGTCCAAAACCCTTGATACGTATACATAGCTTCCCCCAGACCTCGGCATCATTATTCCCATTTCCGTAATTACGTAAGCCAAGAAAATTGCTGGCAGAGCACCAATGATGTATGCGATTGGGATTATTGAGCCTGGATGCCAATATGCAGCCTGCACAGACCAATAGTTTATTCCGCTTCCAATAGTATAGCTAAGGGAAACGGAGAATGCTGACCACCAACCTAGCTCTCTGACAAGTCCTGTCGCTTTTCTTGGAAAGGCAAACTTAACTTCGGCCAAAGCTTTCCCCTTTTCTCAAATTTACATCAGTTTCTTTTTAAGCTTTGTTACTTAATTGAAACCTAAAGGTCTACTTAAAATTTTACTAGAAAGTGTAATTTTTAAATGGAAAGACAAAACTTATGGCATATCACAGACACAGAATAATGCTGTGATAGAATATGATAATAATAACTGTAGCTCCTACAGGTTCAGGTCCAATGTGGAAGGAGACGCCTTATCTGCCAATAACCCCAGAACAAATAGCCGAAGAAACCGTAAAAGCCTATGAGGCTGGAGCCGCCGTTGCCCATATACACGTTAGAAATCCAAAAACTAAGGAGCCATACCCAGACGTTAAACTGTACCGCGAAGTTATTGAAAGGATCAGAGAAAAATGCGACATAATTATTCAACTCACCACCGGGGGCGGCGGACCCTATGGAATTTCTTTGGAGCAGAGGATGTGCGCCTTGGAACTAAACCCTGAATTTGCATCGCTGAACGTGGCCACCATGACCTTCGGTAACGGCATATTCTTAAACCCTCCGGAGGCTGTTGAGAAAATTGCCAAGGTAATGCTTGAGAGAAACATAAAACCAGAGGTTGAATGCTATGATGTGGGACACATAAACCTAGCGCTTCAATTGTTTGAAAAGGGATTACTAAAAGAACCCCTTAGATTCGGACTAGTTTTAGGAGTTAAGGGTGGAATCCCAGCCACACCGGAAAACCTCATGCACATGGTGAGCGCTTTACCACAAAACTGTAGGTGTAGGTGGGGTGTCATAGCTATCGGAGGCAAGGTTCAATTTAAACTCCTAACTCTTGGAATGATTTTGGGAGGAGATGTCCGAGTTGGAATGGAAGACAACATCTACCTCGCCAAGGGCGTCCTAGCCAAAAGCAATGCTGAATTGGTCGCTAAGGTTGTTAGGATAGCAAAGGAGCTTGGCATGGAAATAGCCACACCCAGCGAGGCTAGAAAACTCCTCGAACTGCCTCAAAAACCTTGAGATGATAAGCATGAAAGGAATGGAAAAATCAAAGAGTCTCTTTGAAGAGGCAAAGAAACTTACTCCCGGAGGCGTCCACAGCGCACTGCGATATTTTGAACCCTACCCCCTTTTCATATCGATGGCGAAGGGCTCAAAGATTTGGGATGCGGATGGCAACCAGTACATAGATTACCATCTCGCCTTTGGACCCGTAATTTTGGGACACGCCCATCCAAGAATTTCAGCCGCTGTTAAAAGGCAACTGGATGAAGGCGTAATTTATGGCCTCTGCAACGAGTTAGAGATTAAAGTAGCCAAAAAAATTGTAACCCATGTTCCCTCAGCTCAGATGGTCAGGTTTTGCAACACAGGAACCGAAGCCACCTACCACGCCATACGTTTAGCAAGGGCTTACACCGGCAAAAGCAAAATTATAAAATTTGAAGGCGCATACCACGGATGGCACGACATAGTATCCTTCAGCACAAACCCAACACTAAAAGACGCAGGACCCCTGGACCATCCAAACCCGGTTCCAGACACAGCAGGCATCCCTCTAGAAACGGCAAAGCAGGTAATTATCGTCCCCTTTAACGACCAAGAAATTGTGGAAAAAACGATAAAAAAGCATGATGAGATAGCAGCATTAATAACGGAGCCGATCCTTCATGGCAGTGCCACTTGCATTCCTCCGAAAGAGGGCTTTCTGAGATTTTTAAGGGAAATCACTGAAGAATATGGAATTGTATTAATCTTTGACGAAGTGGTTACTGGCTTCCGTCACCATCTGGGCGGAGCCCAAAAAATCTTTAACGTCACACCAGATCTAACAACTTTCGCCAAAGCCATGGCAAACGGCTTTCCTGTGGCAGCAGTCTGTGGAAGAAAAGATATTATGGAGCATTTTAGGCCTACTGGTAATGTTGACTATGGAGGCACCTTCAACAGTAATCCTATATCAATGGCTGCCGCCCTCGCAACAATAGAAGAGTTGGAGAGAAATGAGGTGCATGGGCGTCTCTTCAAGCTTGGAGAAGAAATTAGAAATAACCTTAACGAATTCATCAATCAGTTGAGGCTTGAAGCCCAAGTTGTGGGTTTTGGATCCATCTTCCAAATAATATTTACGAAAAAACAAATTACCAATTATAGGGACACATTATCCTCTAAAAACGAGCTTTTCATGAAGTTTCAAATGGAAATGATGAAGAGGGGTGTCTTCATACTGCCAAAACCCAACAAGAGGTGCCACATCTCCGCGGCCCACACAGATGGTGACATCCAATACACAATTGAAAGTGCAAAAGAGGCTCTAAAGAAACTGAAATAACATCGCTTCTAATTTTTAACCACAACAAATTTTCTGCGCATAGGGTTTTTGCGCCAGCTTATTGATTTTCCCCTCCATCCTTTAAAGCAACCTTTAGGTTCTTATCTTCACAAAAGCTCAATTTTTCCGCTTTTAAGGTTTCTTCTTCCCTCTGTTTTTCGAGCTTTTCCTCAATCACTTTTAGCAGCTTTTCGTGGTTATTAGGCTTCATTAGGTATGCGTTTGCGTTATAGCTTAGGGCTTCAACGGCGTTTTGAAGGTTTGGACGATCCGTCACCATTACTAAACTCTTCATCATTTTTGGGTTGCCTCGTGGAAGCCTTTTGAGGAGCTCTGTTCCAGTCATATCTGGAAGTACTATGTGTTAAATAGGGCAATGTTGTAAGCGTTTTCTTTTGATTTTTCTATGGCTTCTACTCCGGTGTTGGCCACGTTCACATCATCATCCACTATTAGGATGTTTGCCCTTTCCTTCAAACTTTTCAACTGGGCCTCCCTGAAACCTTCAATTTTGAAAGTTTGAGAAGACACGCTTCTTTCAACTTGTTCATCCATTCAGAAAAGAGCATGTGACCCTTCTCCTGAAATTTAACCCGAACTTTTTACACAGAATTTCTATAATTGTCTTTTCTAGAATTGAAACTGTTTTTCGCCAAGCGAGTAGCGGAGTGTTTCGTCGATCAATCCTAAGAACATTCTGTCAAACTCTTCCAAGCCATCACCAATCTGAGTTTTTCATGTTTTGGCGGAATTCTTGAAGCTGCCAGTATCACACCGTACTTTATCAATTTCTGGAGTACTGTCAAAAATTTTGCCAAGTGATAATCCGAATTGGAAATCTTAATTTTTGCTAGAATTTTTGGCGGGCCCGCCGGGAATTGAACCCGGGACCTACGGGTTAAGAGCCTCAACCCATCCCGCGCAGCGGTTTGGTCCGCCGCTCTACCTTACTGAGCTACGGGCCCTTTTACGCTTGTTTTCATGTGATATGGATTTGATAACGCTTTTATAAATTTAGCTTTAAAGGTTTGCTTGCGGGGTTTGAAGCTTTGAGTGAGCTTGTGTTTGTTGGTGTCGGTTTGCATGATGAGGGGGGCATAAGCCTCAAAGGTTTAGAGGAGGTTAGGAGTGCCGACAGCGTTTTTATTGAACTTTATACTAGCTTGTTACCTAATTTTTCATTAGAGCGTTTTGAAGCTTTGGTTGGTAAGGGTTTGCGGGTTGTTTCTCGAAGGGAATTAGAAGAGGACCACGGCGAGGTTGTTTTGAGGGTTGCTGAGCGTGGGAAGGCTGTTTTGCTTGTCCCAGGGGACCCTTTTATTGCAACTACGCATGTAGCCCTAAGGATTGCAGCTGAAAAGCGGGGAATAAGAACCCGCGTTATCCATGGGGCATCCATAATTTCTGCTGCTGTGGGCTTGTCTGGCCTGCATAATTACAAGTTTGGCAAGAGCGTGACCATTCCTTTTTCTGAAAACTTTTCAGAAACCCCTTATTTGGTGATTGCCCAAAACAAGGAACTGGGGCTTCACACGCTCTGCCTACTAGACATAGATGCGGAAAGGAATCGTTATTTAGGAGTCAGGGAAGCTCTTGAAACCCTTTTGAAGGTTGAGGAAAAGCGGAAAATGGGCGTCGTGACTAGGGCGACGCTTGCCGTTGTGGTAGCGAGGGCTGGAAGCCAAAATCCCACTGTTAAGGCTGGCTTTGTTGATGAGCTTTTAAACTATGATTTTGGCGGTCCACCCTACAGCCTTATTTTCCCTGGAAAGCTTCACTTCATGGAAGCCGAAGCCTTAAAAGTGCTTGCTGGCGCTCCATCAAGTGTTATGGAGCTGGTGGAATGAGCCTAGAAGAACTTGTTGAAAAATATATTGCTTCAGCCGACCACGTTTTCAGCGAAATAACATTGGTGGAGAACTGTGCAGGCTTTTCCATGGGCGGCGTTAAGAGTGTTATAGAGTTGGCGAAAGCCTATTTACAAGACGCAAAGTATTATAGAGATGCTGGAAAGCTTGAAGTCAGCCTCGCTTCTGTGGCTTACTGTGAGGGGCTACTGGACGCCCTAAAAACGTTGGGAATGGTGAGGTTTGAATGGCCGAGAAGAAAAGAGGGAAAGAACAAAGAAGAAAGCGAAAAGTAGTTTTGGCTTCAGGAGTTTTTGACCTCCTACACTTGGGGCACGTGCGCTTTCTAGAGGAAGCTAAAAAGGCTGGCGGGAAAAACGCCGAGCTAATTGTTATTGTGGCTAGGGACAGCACGGTTGAAAAGCGTAAGGGCTCAAAACCTGTTATACCGGAAAACCAGCGCCGCGCCTTGGTCGAGTCTTTAAAAGTTGTGGATGAGGCCATTTTGGGCTATGAAGACTTCAGCATAGGTAAGGTTATTGAGAAGATTAAGCCAGACGTTATTGCCGTAGGCCACGACCAAGATGGAATGGAGAAAGCGGTTAAGGACTATGTGAGGGAGAAGGGGCTTAAAATTAGGGTTGTTAGGATTGGCAAGTTTGGCGAGGATGAGTTGGACAGTTCTTCTAAGATTAAGCAGAAAATTATTGAGCATTATAGAAGGCGAGGCGAGTGAAACGAAAATTTATGGAAGGGTTAAAACTTCTACTTTTACCTTATGCCCATCTTTTAGGGCTAAATGTTTTCTTAGGCATATGGGCGCTATTAGCTCTATGACTGATGAGTCGTAGTGGCTTCTGAGGGCTGATACAAGGGCGCCCTTAACTTTGTTCTCTATTATTGTCGGATAGCACTTCACCGGCCCGAAGGTGCGGTTCTCGTTTTTGAAACCTTCAATCTCTATTGCTGGGTAAGCCTCAAGTTCCGAGCGAGTTTTAACGTCATAATCCGTCATAAGTTTTAGGTTCAATGTTCCGGGGAAGGGGTCAAAGCCCAGCTTCTCTATAAACTGCCTTCGGTACGGGTCTCTTGTGACGTAGTAGGCGCCTTCGCCCAGTCCTGTGAAGACCACGCCTTCAAGGGTTACCGATGGCGGGTATGCAGCCTCCATTAGGAAGCGTAAGCTTGAGTAGAGCCTCTTAAGCTCTGTTAAGCCAGACTCCGTCATTTTTATCAAGCAGCCTTCGGGCGTCATTGTCCTCTTGATCCAGCCCTTACGTTCTAATTCTATTAAGTGGCGGGATGCCGACTGCTGGGAAACGCCGAGCTTTCGCGCTAGATATTCCGTTGAGATTTTGGCAGTTCTTCGGTGAGCTCCTAGCTCCGCCAATTTTAAAAGCGTGAATAGTTGGCGCCAAGCCTTTGCATCGCTCATTTCGGAATAAGCCTTCTGTTTCGTTTTCAATTTAGAA
>JAGTQI010000025.1 GCA_018396955.1 Candidatus Bathyarchaeota archaeon
TTGCAAACTTTAACTTGTACTCGCCTTCCTGAACAGCGTTCAAGTTTTTTATTGGGAGCATTATGTTGAAGCCTTCGCTTAGAATGCTGACTGGATTCTCAACGAAAACCTGGTTTCCGTCTATTAGAACCTTAAATTGTTGATAAAGGAGTCTGGTTTCCCTCATTTGACTTGCAATAAAACGTTTAAATATCAAATCGTAAAGCTGGAAATGGTCATTCGTAAGCCTTTTTGGAAACCTTAAAATCCCTATAAAAATTAGGTTTTTCAACTGTTCCGCATCTAAAGCCCTTGTGGGTCTAATGCATTCATGCGCGCCTCCCATAAAATACCTTCGCGGAACAAAAAGCGAAGGATACTTTTCCCGGATATAATCTTTAGCGATGCCAATTCCGGTGGCTGAAACTGTTGTTGAGTCTGTTCTGTGATACGTGCACAAGCCCATCTCAAACAAGTCTTGGGCGATCATCATGGTTTTTGTAGCTGGGAAGCCAAACTTTATTGAAGCGTCACGGAGCAAAGTGTCAGTGGTGTATGGCGGCGGTGGGTTCACAACCCTCTCTACATTTTTCAGATCAACTATCCTTGCTCTTAGTTCATTAACACGCTTTCCAATTTGCTCCACTGGAAATTGGAAAACCGGATTTTCAATTGAAACTTTTAAGCCATTTGAAAGTACAACTGACAAAACCTTCCTTTTTTTCCTTGATTCACTCGCTCTTTCTATTATCCAACCCAGCACCGGGGTTTGAACCCTTCCAGCAGAAAGCCCGTAATTCCGGAATCTGCGCCAGAGTTTCTGGCTGAGTTCGAAGCCTATCCAACGGTCTTCTATGCGCCTAACAAGTTGAGCTTCAACCATCCTTAAATTGATTTCCCGCCTGTTCTTTATTGCCTGAAGGAAAGCTTTTTTGGTTATTTCATGAAACTCCAGCCGTTCAACCTTATTGTTCATGGGGTAAAGCGAACAGTAAATGTCGTAGGCTATTTTTTCACCTTCAATATCCGGATCTGTGGCTATGAACACTCTGTTTACTTCTAGGGCGATACTCCGCATAACATCCACAAGCTCATTTTTAGAATAGAATTCTCGGCTCTTACATTTTGGACAAAACTCCAAGCCTGTAAACTGTTCTCCACATTTCTTGCACTTCTTTATGAAGTCGT
This sequence comes from Candidatus Bathyarchaeota archaeon, assembly GCA_018396955.1. Taxonomy (GTDB): domain Archaea; phylum Thermoproteota; class Bathyarchaeia; order Bathyarchaeales; family Bathycorpusculaceae; genus JAGTQI01. The sequence goes on from JAGTQI010000025.1 coordinate 1,168, forward strand.
ATATGGGTATGAAGTCTCCGTTTTGAATCTTTACGCCATAGAATCCTTCATTAACCACTAGGTCGTAAACGTGCCCCATGCTTGCCATAATATTGAGCACAAACTCTCCCGTGCTAATCTCGAAAACAGTTGTGTTTCCAATTTTCCTTTTGTAGGGCTTTCCAAAAAACCTCGAAATTGTTCTAGCTTTTGTCGGTGATTCCACAATTAGAAGAGCTGCCTTAATAAAGTCTTTAACCCTCTTGGCTATTCTGCCCTCTCTAATCTCTCGTATTATCGCTCTGTCCTCATCCACCTTCTTTAACCATTTTTTAGCCGTTTTAGCATCAAATCGCGTCCATTTGGCTTCTCCAAGCATAAACCCAAGCCTACGTCTAAGCGAATAAAACGCCTTCTCATCATCCACCAGCAAGAAGCTCGCACCGCGTGTTATGCCTCCGGCAAACATTCTTGAGGCCCTTCCAGAAGCCTGAACATAAGCTACTGGATCTGCAACGATAAGATAAAATTCTCCATCCCTCTTTTTTAAGGAGATCTCTTTGCTTTGCGCAATCCCCTCTATAACCTTAGGTGTGATGACACTTTTCAGGAAATCCCTAGCCTCTAAAACAACCCTTTTAACGTAGTTCTCATAACCGCTGAGCGGAACACCAGTATCAATAGATGCTTTAACTCTATCCAGCGTTTGCCTGCTTATGGGGGTTATTCTGCGAAGACTGCTAATTATTTGACTTGCTTTATCCTGCTGGCTCTTTTCTAGAAACTCCCTAACGTTCTTAAGAAGTGTGAGAATTTTTGTTGGGTTACATTCTTCCCAGCTTAACCTAATTTCCATTCTCGGCACGCCTGTAAAGATTACGTAGCGAACCCTCTCAGGAAGATCTATTCCCCGTGCAAGGGGGCTTCTAAAACTTGCAACCCCAATTAGGACGTCATATTCGCCTTTCTCATACTTCTCTAAAAGCTCCTCATCCATCTTCACATAGGCATGCGCCTTCACATCATTCGCATTTAAAAAATCACTTAGCCTAAGTGCATAGTCCCTGCCAAAAACTGATGGGATGAAGATCAAGCATCCAGAGCCAAGACTTTTAATTAAGGATAACACTTGGCTTCCAATTTCAGCGTTTGCTTCAAGGTAAAAGTCTTTGATATTCCTTAAAAATTCGGGTTTAAAGCCTATCTGAAACTTTAGAAGCTCCTCAAAGAGTTTTATCCTCATCGTTCTTTTCGCCTTCACAGTTGCTCCGGAAACAACTAACAAGCCAATGTTATTTTGGCTCTTATAATCCTCAATCTTACACCTTATCGACTCAATTTGCTCCAGAATTTTAGAAAGACTTTTACCCATCCTTCTTAATCTATTTGCCTCCCTTCGCAGCTTTATAAGCTGAAAAGCCAATTCTATTGTGGCATTATCAAAACCCAAAATCGCCAAAATCTTATCTATATTTCTCGGAGATTTCATAAAAGAGTCAACGTCATCCACGAACACGAAATCAAAATTTTTGCCCCTTAAAACCTCGAAGTGGCTTATCAGGAACCGCTCAGTCGTTATGAGAATGTCAAAATCGCCATTGGCTATTCTTTCTAAAAATTCCCTTTTTTCCTCCTCACTTAAAGCTGCATGATAAAAAACTATTCTCGGATGTATCCCATGCCTCTCCGTATAGTCACCTATTTTCTGAGCAACTTGCTGCACAAGAAGAGCCGTTGGCACTATGATGTAGCTTTTCTTCTTATTAACGGCAAAGTAAAGGGCTACAACGGTTCCCAAAACAGTTTTTCCAACACCAGTAGGAGCAACTATCGAAAAGCTCCGCTTCAAAAGAATTCTCCTAGCCCATACCTCTTGAAGAGACCACATTCTCTGTCCAACAGCTCTCTTAAAAAACTTTGAGAATTCACCGAACTTCCTATAAAAATCAAAAACCTCACCAGCAAAATATAACATCCCCCTTTCCCCAAGAGCTCTTAAAACATGTTTCCAAGACTTCAAATTCTCGACACTTTCAAGACAATTTTCACAAATACCAAAACGCAGAAGTCGTTCATCGGAAACAGCGCCCTTACAATTCACACATAACCCTTGATAAATTCCCCTCAAGCAACCACCCCAAACATTAAGCTTTAAGTTTAAAGGTAGCCCAACGAAAGGAAGCCTCGGGCGGGATTTGAACCCGCGACCACCGCCTCTTTGTGGCTTTACCAAGGCGGTGCCCCACCAGGCTAGGCTACCGAGGCACTCCATTCATCCAGCAAAAAATAGGTGCATAAACGTTTTAAAGGATTTCGCGCTCCAACAAAACAAACAATTTATAATCTTGAAATTCATCCATGCACTGTGAAGGCGGGGGTCGCCAAGCCTGGTCAAAGGCGCAAGGCTTAGGACCTTGTCCCGTAGGGGTTCGTGGGTTCAAATCCCACCCCCCGCACTTATGTAAGAACCCAGAATGCGCTATGAAATCCATTTGCTGCAAAAAGTGAGTGGACCGGGCGGGATTTGAACCCGCGACCTCCCGAGTGCGAGTCGGGCGTTCATACCAGCTGAACTACCGGCCCACCCATCGTCTTCATAATCGCCCATTTGAATTAAGTTTTCTGGTTCTCGTGAATGCTTTTATTTTTGTTTTACCTTAATGCTTTTGCCGGATGATGAGAAGGCATTAGATTGACTGTTTGGATGAAATTTCAGAGTTACTCGGACGGCAATCCCCTAAATTATTGTTTGTGATTCGAGGTCTCGGCGATATGTAAGGAGTTCGTAGCTGTAACTGCCTACTTCTGTACTTGCTTCGCTATTACATATTTGCCTTTCCAAAGTGGTTAGGCTTTAAAAGCACATACTATAAAAGAATCTACCTTAAAGGGGAAAAAGCCAATAGGCGCATATGTGCTTGAGGAAGAAGTGAAAATTGGGATTCTGCGGTTTTTTCACCCGTATGGGCCGATTTATGTTCCCCGCTATCTGTTTTACTCGTTCTCTTCACAACTATGCTGACCAGTTACATGGCATTATGGGCCAGGTTTGGAGGGCGAAACCATTTTAAAAAAGTATTTGAGAGCCGTTCTAAAATTTAGATTTAAAAAGCTAAAACCTTAAAAGCTATAAAGGTGAGGCTCTTTGAAGAAAGGCCTATAATTATGCGCTTTTATTGCATAAACCGCCTTCTCAAGAAGTTTCCCTTCGGCTTTTCTGCAGCGACGATGCCATGCCTTTGCATATCGCCTTTAACTTCGTCATAATCATGGTTGTGGAGCAGGCCGACAATCTTCCAAAGGTGCGTATCCTCTTTTAATTCCTTTGCCACTCCGGCCATAATAGCGGAGACAAGTAAGGCGTGGGGGGTATTTGCTGGTGTTTTTGATAAGCTGTATGGCTTCCTCTTCAGATATCACCTTTGGTATTTCCCCTTTTGGCCCATTTCTGTTGGCGGCGTTTTCAGGGCTTTTCTTGCGAAGGTTATGTAACCTGTATGAGCCGTCATAAGCGTCTGTGGCCTCGTTTTGCCTCGTTCCGTTTGCATCCCCCGCATTAGACATTCAACAGTTTCTATGTCTATGAAGCCATTCTCCCCTAGAGCTTCCACAGTTTTAACCACTTGGTCTATGGTTGGACTGAAGGAAACCAGCGTCCCACAAGGTTTCAGCGCCTTAAAAGCGGAGGAAACCACAAGCCATGGCGTGGCCATATCCAGTATAACGGCGTCCACATCGACTTCGTCTATGCCAGCTGTAATATCCTTGTTTTTAAGTTCTACAAAATCCGCTAAGCCAGCCCGCTTAATGTTTTTCTCTGCAGTTTCAAGAAATTCCCTTCTAACTTCGTAGCTGTAGACGTGGCCATTCGGCTTAACATAATGGGCTAGGGCCATTGTTAATGCGCCTGTTCCTGTTCCGGCTTCCACAACGCGGCTTCCCGGGCCTATTCCGCTGAAAATTATGATTAGGGCTATGTCTTTTGGATAGGTGATTTGGGTTCTTCTGACAGCCTTCATTATGTAGTCGCGAAGTAAAGGCTTTAGTGCTATGAACTTTACTCCGAGGCTACTTGTGACTATTGAGCCATACTCTTTGCCTATGAGGTCATCAAACTTTATGAAGCCTTTGTGGGTGTGGAAAGTTTTGCCAGCCTCAACCTTTACGAGGTATGTTCTCCTCTGGTCCAGGTACAAAAGGACATGGTCACTTTCCATTATTTTTTGATCTGGCAAGCTATTTCACGCTTATGGTGTGTATCTGAATGGATGCTTTGCCCTTTCCTTGTTTTCTATTAATTCGTTTATTGTCGGTCTTCCTTCTATAGCTTTTCTTATGGCGTGGCGCATAGCCTTATAATTGTTTATGTAAACACGTTGTCTATCCACTGCTGAGGGATGCACAAAAACATTAGCAATTATAATTAAGTCTTCTACAACTTCCTTTGGAATTGTGCCATCTGCAACGCTGTCCATAACGGCCTTGGCTATCGCTGTTTGGGCTGGCCCATAAACGAGACTTGCTTGACGCATGCTGGTTATTGTGACTGTTGGGACAATTAGCGTTATGGGCTTAACAGATAAGTTTGGCTCCAGTATGGCCAACAGTGGCTCATGTCCAGGTGTTGGGTTGCCTTAGCCTTAACAAAAGCTGCAATCACAGGGCCATCTTTTCTGCCGATTACTAGGTCTATGTGGGCTACCTCCGCACATGACCCGGCTAGTGCTTCGCCTATTCGGAGGTTAAAGTCTTTTATTATTTCTGGGGTTATGTCAACTGCCATGAAGCGCTGCTCTAGGGGTTTTTCTCCAATTTCGAAGGTTATGGGTTTTGGCTCTATTTTGCCTATTTTTTCAAGGTCCAAGCGTAGCTCTTCCCGAGCCTCGTAAGTTAATTCTCCTCCAACGCTGAGGGGCTGTCTTACGGGACCAACCTTTATCTTCATCATGTTTAAGGCAGCTTTGACTCCAACTGGTCCGGTTCCAGCTATTATGCGGGCTATTTTCTGAATCTTGTACTGGAGATCGCGGGCTTTTTGCAGCTCGCCATTCTTTATATGGTTGTATATTTGGACCCAACCCATATGTCCGGTATGACGTTGGCGCTTGCAAGTATGGCGCCTGAACAGCCTGCAGCCAATGCTGCAATAACAACCTCGTCGTGTCCGCACAACACGCTGATTTTGTCTCTAACTTTTTCCAGAACAGCCAGTATGTAGCCCAGTTGTCCGCTGCTGTCTTTTAAACCTACAATGTTGGGTATTTGAGCCAAGTCTTCGACCATCTGCCATGTAAGCTGTACGCCTGTGCACTGTGGAATGTTATATATAGTATTATGGGCATGTCAACTTTGCTTGCTATGGTGTCAAAATGCTCGTATATTCCGCGGTCGGCTGGCTTTAAATAAAACGGTGTAACAATCAGAGCGGCGTCGGCGCCCACATCCTTGGCGTATTTTGTCATTTCTAGGGCTTGGTCCGTTCAGCTTGCCCCGGTTCCGACGATTACTGGAAGCCTTCCATTAACCTCGTCCACCACAACTTTTATGACTTGTTTCCGCTCTTCAATTGTCATATTCACAAACTCGCCTGTTGTGCCGCATGGAACAACGCCGTGAACGCCTAACTCTATGCAGCGGTTGACTAGAAATCGTAGCCTATTTTCGTCAACCGCTTTTCCATCATCAGTGAACGGTGTGACGAGTGCAGGGAAAATTCCTTCAGGCTTAAACATGTTTTTCCTCAGAGTTTACCATAAATGTTAAACACAATTTAACTTTAGATTATAAATTATGCAAATCTGTTGAGGAAACCTGTTTGAAAGCCTTAAGGGAAAAGTTGCTGATCGATGAAAGAACTCTTAAAGATGTTAATACTTTCCTTTTGCAGGAGGACAACCCCCTTATTAACGAAATTCTCGGAATAATTGACAAGTATGGTGGAGTTAAGGAAATAAACAGAAAAGCTAGAGAGAATGGCAAGCTTGAAAATGTTATGAAATGTCTTGAAGATAAAAAGTCGCCCTTTATAAAAGACCTTTAGTGGTTAATAAAGCAGCGGGATAAAGGCGCTTTTATAAGCATATCATAATACCGCGGGAAAATCCTTGGTAAAAAAGTGGATTCAATACATTTCGACGAATCCTTTGCCGTCACGCTTGAAATCAGCGCATGCAACTTTTTCCCATGGCTTATTGAGGAAGCAAAAAAGGCGATTAAACCGCAGGACCTTATGCCAGCCCGCTACATCCGTGTCCGCTCAATGAAAGAGCAAGTTGAAGACGGCGATATTTTGGCTTTTGCCGCCGCAATGCAAATTATCGGAGCGTCCTACGTGCAGACGCTGGACACGAAGGAGACAATGCCGGGTCCAGATGGAAAACCAGTCAATGTTCACCTGGGCGGGCCGGAAACAATAACCGGGTATTTTGGCGGTATAGGCGTTCCAAATGATTATGCCTTGAAATGGGTTGAAGAGTACTTGCACTATTACACGGAATATGGTGTCAGACAAGTTTTGAACACAAATTCAGGGACTGTCTTCCTTGGCTATTTGCTTTATAAACTTGGGATAGGATAGACATCGAATTCAAAATTTCAGTTTTCTTAGGGAATGATAATCCCTATTCGATTTTATGGACATTTATGACCGCCAAACTCTTTAGTCGGAAAGATGGTACAACACCGCTTATCGGGTTTAACCTATCAAACTCTGTTAACAACCGCGCCATCGAGCTCTCAGCCTACATAAGAAAAGCCTTAGGGTTTGAGGATATTGTCCGCATAGAACATCACATAACAGAAGCCTACAAGAGCATTGTTAGACAGCCCTACGACCGCCTAAACGAACTGCTGGAACTAGCGGACCACGTGAAAAACATTAGCGCCAAACACGAGGGCTCACCACCAGAAGTAGAAAAAACCCGCGAACATCCATCAGACATACTTGACTACTTCACACCAAAGAAGGAAATAATGGAAAAAGGGCTAATGCCAAAACTCTTGGCCAATTATTTAGACAAACACGACGCAGTAAACAGAACAGCCGAAACCCTAACAGAAAAGGGGCTAACATTTATTGCAGCCCAAAATCTGCATAAAAAGTAGCGGATGTTTTTACCAGTACTGCTTAGGTTTCCGGAATATTAAGTAGGCCGTTGTTGCCAAAAAGAACACCGTAGTGACCGCCAAAACAGCTATGGTGCTTCTGGTTCCGCTTAGCTCCTCATCGTATCGTTTTTGAATGTTAGTTAGGTTGTTACGGAGCTCATTCAAAGTGCTACTGAGGCTTGTCAATTCGTTTTGAAGATTTGTTAAATGCTCTCTTAACATAGCGTTTTCATTTCTTAAACTCTCAAGCTCTAGACTCTTTAAATAACTCATAAGAACCAGCAATTCCCGTTCATATGCCTCTGCTTCTCCCGTGCCCCTCAGCGTCCACTTTAATGTGAGTTTGCCGTAAATCAAATTGATTGCATATTCAGGAATGAACACTTTGTAGGTTTCATTAAACCATTCCCCGCTTCCCAAAAGTTTAGGCACAGAAATATGCGATATGCTGTAAAATGAGGTCTCTTCTTTTGTTGCATTGTGGAGGACGTATAAATCCAATTGGGTGCAATTAACTGTTAAAGTGGTTAACGCCCTTATCGCAATGTTGATGGTTATGTTTTCGTTAGGATATGTTTCAAATGGGTATTCAATTTGTACTTCAATACCAGCGAAGGAATACGTGTAAATCCGTGTGGCTGCCTCAGCCTTAACGTTACATGCCAATACTGCGATAAGCAACATGAGCAATGTCAAGGTCAAGACTTTATGTTTCAACACTGTCTTCACCGCCGATCAAGCGATTTAATAACGTCTTCTAGAAATTTATTTAATGGTTTTTTATTCCTCTTTTGCTATTTACTTGCGTTTAAAACGTGTTTTTTAAAATTTTAATGCTTAAAAGTGGCTATTTTATTGAGCGGATGAAACGTTGGTACATGTATATGAAGTAGATAAGGGCAAAAAATGTTAGAACTATTTCAAATGTAAGTATTACTGGGTTGTTTTCTACAGCCATGAAGTAGCCGTGTTGCAGTATGTCCATGAAGACTAGGATTTGGAGGAATATGGCTCCTCCTAGGCAGCTTAATCCTAGGCTGTGGATGAGTATTAGTACGCGTCGGTTGATTTTCGCTGTTGCTTTCATGGGTTGTCGTGTGTATTAAGATGCGGTATTGAACTTATAGGTTATGAACCTCAAAACACTACAAAACCTTATGATTAAACTTTTTAACCAGAAATATGGAGGAGCTATACTATTTTTGGTTGGTGAAGTGACTGTGGATTTGCAGCTGAAAGACTTTGTTTAAAGTGGATATTCTTTGCTTATCTCGGTGAGTGAAACTTTGCTTTTAGAGTCTTTCATGAATTTGGCGAAAAGTTCTGCGTTTTCTGTGTGCACTGGGAAGATTGTTTTTGCGCCGATTTCTTCAAGGATAGCCTTCAACTGTAGTGGCATTATGTGTCCCGAAACGTGAACATGGTATTGGGGCAGCCCATAATGCTTAAGCCAGTTCACAAGTTTTTCATAGTCTATTTCCATTTCCTCATTGAAGGGCTCTGATGATGAGGATATGTAGCAGCTTCCTGGTTTTGGCTGGATTTCAACGAGTTGTTCCAAATCGTAAAAGGACATGGTTAGGATTATTTTGCACTGCTGCTTCGAAACTTGTTCGCTGTCCACAACCTTGCTTTGATGGCGTTCCAAAAGTTGTTTTTCCCAGTTGTGCAGCCTCTTTTTGCTTTCTATAGGCTTTTTCGATTTTCGAAAGATCAAAATGTTGTCATCTTCTAAGTGTGGAATGCTTAGTCTTTTGTCGCTGTGGAGAGCGTCCATCAAGTAGGCTTGCTTCAGTGAAACAGCGAGACAGCGTCCGTTTTTCTTGGCTACTCGGTAGAAGGAATTTAACCTATCTACGTCTGTGGAGGCAAATTCTGCCAGCACAATGCCGTTTGTCTGCTTCACAATTTGGTTTAGTTTTCCTTCAACTTCAATTTCTGAAGAAACAGCTGCCCCAGTCATGTTAGTGGCTTCGGTGATGACGGCAACTGGTTCAGCCTGCTTCGCCTTTTCCACAAACTCCCTAGTCATTTCAGGCTTTGCCCCATGAAAACGAAAATCTCCAGTATAGATAATAGCGCCGCTGGAAGTGTGGATTATAAAGCCATAAGCTCCTGGAACTGAATGGTCCACGTGTATTGGCTCAATTTTTAAGCCATGTATATCAATGGTTTTGCCTGTTCTGAAATCCTTAAAGTCTATGCCTTCCACGTTAAATTCCAAGTCTGTTTTTCGGATTTCCCCGAAAGCCTGTAGGATAATTCTTGTTGTTTCGCCGCTGTAAACTGGGATTTCCCTCTTAATGAAGGATAGATAAGCTGAATGGTCCATGTGCCCATGGGAAATGAAGATTGCGTCAACTTGTTTTGGCTTGCCGTCAAATTTGTAAATGCCGTCGATTTTTGGGAGCATGCCAAGGTCTTCCAGGCTTTTTTCGCTTTTCGGCGAAAGCAATGGCGGAGAGTAATACCGCCTTCTTAGGGCGAAGGACATGCCAAAATCAAAGAAAATCTTCACATCGCCATCCTTCAACAGAATTTTGTTTCCACCTATCTCGTTTACTCCGCCATAGAAGGTTAGGGTGGCCCTCCCTTTAACCATCCATCAATCCCAACTTGTCTGCTTTCTTGCAAATATTTGATATTGCTAAAATTATCGGTGGAAGGACAAAAACACTAAAAACCTTCGTGTATTTCGCCTTTCCAGCATCCTTCACAGCTTTTATGTCCCCGCCAGCACTCAAGTAGCCCTTAATGAAAGCTTTGGCTATAAGCTCTGCTAAATAAGAGCCCGCGAGTAGTGGCATGTAATGCCCAGCATAATAAAGAAATTCAGCTATATCCCATGCCTTGTCACCGCCTCTTGAGGCTTGCTCTAAATCCAAAAGGTAAACTTCGCCTTTTTTACCCACCAAGATGTTTTCCGGTTTAGTGTCTCCCAAAGTTACATTTAAAGCGTGAATACGGGCAAATAGCTCGCCAACCTTCTGCAATATTTTCAAATATTCCTCGTTAATCTCCCTTTCATTTTTTGCGTTTACGTTTTCCCTAATGATTTTTTCTAGGCTTCTCCCTTCGATGTATTCCATAAAGACAAGCCTTTTATCATGGTCTATAGCTAGAAGCTTTGGAACAGGAAAGCCTTTTTTATATAGGAACTGGTTTGTGGCGCATTCCCTTTCAAGTCTTGTTTGCCCGAAAAGGGCGAAGGTTCTTGTTCCAAAAGTCCATATGTTTATTGGAATCCATTTGAAACTTGACCAATCTTTGAAGGTTTTGACCACAACCCTACGCTCTTGTCCGTTTGCGTACGCGCTAACTAGATATACCTCGTTAAAAACGCCGCCGATCTCTTTAATGGTGATGCTTGCATACTTTTTTACTGAAAGAATCCTTTTTGCGGAATCTTCAATGGTTATCCCTGTGGCTAAAGGAGTTAACCCGTTGACTGTTGGAACAAACAAGTACCTTTTAGAATCCTCAACGTGATATGGGCTTTTCAAAATTTTCCACTTAAAGTTTTTCAGCCTTTGAAGCAAGTCCTTGTTTTGCATCAAAGCTGTAAAGATTTTAGGAGAAGTCCCTAAGAGGGACATGAATAGAGTTCTCTGCGCATTTTTCAAGAGGTTTGTGAAGCGGATTTTCCGGCTTTTCACGTTGTCAGCAAAGTCTTTCGAAATTTTTATGTAGCCATTTTTACGTGTAATCACATTTTCTTTTTCCACAATTTCTAATGCTTGGAGAAAACCTTCCATCGCGGTTTGCAAATTTTCCTTTCTAGCACTTTCGCCTAGAAACTTTATGAGCATATAATGGATTGGCGGGAAAAGCCTCGCTCTACTATGTATGACTTTGTGCATGAAGTATTCGGGTTTTATGTGGATTTCATAGCATAATTCAGGAAAATCTAAAACGAGATTCTCTAAAGCCTCAAGTATGAGGCGCCTTTTCAGTTTTAGTTCCCCAGCTCTCAAATATTCGCTGTTCAATAGTGGCTTGTATGGGAAAACAAGTTGGACGGCTAAGGCTTCGCCGAGGAAGCCTCGCTCCACATCCTTTTCAAAAACCCATTTATCAACTGCATAAACGATTATTGCTTTGCCGTGGAAGAATTTAACATAATTCATCAATTTTGGCTGAAACCCATCGATTATGAGCAAAACTTCTAATGGTGCCTTTTCTTTGAGAGACCCAAATGATGAGCCTCCGCATAAGCATATGCTTGTGATTGGACGGGAGTTGGCAACACGTCTACAGAATGTTACAATATGCTTTTCTATGTTTTCAACCGGTCCTCTGCCGCTTTGAGTCAATTTTTCACCGCTAGATTCGTCAGAATAGAATTGTGGCTTGTGTGAAATATATTTTAAGCGTATTTAAACGACAACTTTGTTGCTGGTGGCGAACCGCAAAGTTGACAGCCCCCCTCTAGAATTTTGGCGAGCAAAAGTCGTATTTGCCCTTAGAAAACAGTCACAAATGCAATACCCTTCACTAGTTTTTCTGAGCCTTCCCCAATCTCTCAAGGATTTTACCATAAGTTCTCAAGATTTTTAGAACTTTAACCCCCTTTTCTGGAAGGTTGTAGACGGGTATGTTGCTTTCGCCAATAGCCCTATAAACAAGCACGAAGTCTTCGCCTCCGGTTGCCACGTCTACAACCGGCTTGTTAGGGTATTTCGCTGTAATTTCTGGGATTACTTTTGCATCTTCCGGCTCAAAGAAGCATGACTTAAGCATGTTTATAATTAAAACCCCGTCGACATTTTTGTCCGCTAAAACAAGTTCCAATATTTTCTTGTATCTGTCTGCTCTTGCGTCGGCTATTATGTCGATTGGATTGGTAGCGTCTAGCCCTGGATGAAGACTTTCAATCTTCCTTTTAGTGTCATCTGAAAGCCTTGCAAGTTTTAGATTGATCCTTGCGACGGCGTCGGCTGCCAATATGGCTGGCCCGCCAACATTGCTGACTATGGCTATGTTGTCGCCGAACATTGGGGGCTGTTTTGATAAGGCTACGGCTGCATTCAAAAGCTCTTCTGGGTCTTCAACCCTTATTATTCCGGCTTTTTTGAAGGCGGCGTCAAAAATTTCGTCTGAACCAGCCATTGAAGCTGTGTGAGACTTGGCTCTGTAAGCTGATTCTTGGGTTATTCCGCCCTTTAAGGCTAGAATCGGCTTTTCAACAACTATTTTTCTCGCTTCCTCCATGAATTTTCTGCCATTTTTGACGCCTTCCATGTAAAGGCATATGACCCTGGTTTCTTTGTCCTTGGCGAGATAGCGTAGCAAGTCGGCGTCGTCCACGTCTATTTTATCTCCCATAAAGGCGAACTTGCTTATGCCGATCTTGTAGTAGCAGGCCCAGTCGAGGAGACATGCGCCGACCCCGCCGCTTTGGGAGATTACGGCTATGCTACCTCGTTTGGGCATTAAGTCCATCTCAAAAGTTGTGTTTAACCCGTTGGCCGTGTTTATTACGCCCATAACAGTGTTTGGCCCCAAAATTCTAACGCCATGCCTCTCCTTAAGCCTCAACAGTTTCTGCCTTTGTTCGTCCTTGTACCCGCCAGTAATCATTATGAAGGCTTTTACGCCCATCTTTGCACATTTTTCCGCCTCATCTATGGATTTTTCTGGCGGAAGCATAATAACAGCGAGTTCAGGAACTTTCGGCAATGCTTCAAAATCCTGTCCTTTTTCGATATCTTTTACGTAGACTTCTCCCCTGAAGAACTTCTTCATGTTGTATGTTACGCTCCTGAAAAGTTGAGGGGAGCTTAAACCCACTTTCTCCCTCAATTTACTGGAACCTATTAAGATAACGCCTGATGGCTCAAAGATGGCGTCTACTTCGCTCATAATTTAGCCTTCAAAGCAGTTTAACGATGGAAGGAGAAAATACACAAATATATTCATAAATTTAACCATTTATTTCTGGATAACCTTCATATATGCAAACATGGCAACCGACACGAAAATGAGTGCGTATAAGGCTATGTCAATGAGCATGTAAGGCGCAAACGGCGGATTCCTTAGAAGAAACGCCCTTGAAAGGTCTGCACCGCAACTTAGGGGGTTATACCTCGCCAGCAACGTTAATTGTGGAAGCGCCCGCTCAATAAGCCCAATGGGGTAGAAGACGGTGCTGCAGAAGAAAAGGAGATAATAGACTACGCCTCTAGCTGTTATGTACTTCTCAAAGCTTATGGTTGAAACAGCTAGGGCTATGCTTAAACCAGACGTTCCCAAAGATACCAGAAACAAAGTCACCAAAATTGTAAGGAATTCTAATGGTCCAGGAAAAATTTTCCCTTCCGTCCCAAAGTAGGTTATGCCAAGCGTTGTAGCCAGTAGAGGCGCCATGTAGATTATTCCTCTTAAACCTCCGGCTAAAACCCTTCCAGTGGCTAGCTCCCATCTTTTTATCGGTAGACTCAACATGTAGTGGGAGATTTCACGTCTAACTTCCATGTTTATTTCTCGCCCAATCATGAAGGCTGCTGCAAAAAGTGCTGTTATTGTTAAGCCTGGAGCGAAGAAAACAAAATAGTCTTTTATCACGTTTCGGTTAACCATTTCCCTGTAAACTACCGCCATTATAAAGAGGTCGGCGAGGTTCATGCTAACCATTCCGGCAACCCACCACTTGTAGCGGAAGAAATACTTAAAGTCCCTCTCCACAATGGTCAGTATTGGTTTTACCGCCAACCCCCACCCTCCAATCTGCGCTCATGCAAGACAATGCCTAAGAAAGTGAATATGGAGGAGAAGGCAACTATGCCGAAAGCCGCCAAAATTGGGGGAACAGAAGCCGCTGACTCAAGTCCAGCTCCCCACCTGAAAAAGTCAGCAGCGAAAGTTAGCGGATTAATTAGGGCTACTCCCTTGTAGTATGGGGGCATATAGGCTATTGGATAAAGTGTTGTGCTCAACCTGACGATTAAGGCGTCAATAACGCCCATTAAAATGTCAAATCGGTCAGAGGATTTTATACTAACAGCTAAAGTGATGCTGAATCCGGCTACACCGAAAGCAAATAGAAAAAGGGATAATAAAGCCACAAGAAGCTGCAGAGGATTTGAAATTCCGATTAGGTAAAGGATAAACAGCATCATTGGCCCAACGTATAAAAAGCTTCTTAGGCCTCCTCCAACAGACCTGCCCAAAACAAGCTCCTTTCTTGAAACAGGAACGCTCAATAGATATTCTACAACGCCGTGGTCGGCCTCCTCATAAATATCATAGCCTATAAAGACTGTGGTTGAATAGAGCATTGCTATTATTATTCCCGCCGCATAATAGTTGAAGTAGCTTCCACCAACAGCGGCTTGGACATCTGTTTGGAACATGTGGTTTACAATCAAGCCGAAAAGGGCTATTTGCGAAACAAACCATATGGCGCGCATAATCAGCAGGAACTTATAACGCAAAAACATCTTAATGTCTCTTTCAGCAACGACCCAAACTTTTCTGAGGCTTGTCATTCCCTCTGAGCCTCTTCAATGGTTAAGCCAGTATAATGTGCAAAAACGTCATCTAAAGAAGGCTCACTCATGCGTATAGACCTAACCTGAACATTCATCCTCATAAAAAACTCGGTGATTTTCGGCAAAACCTCTTCAGCTTGATTCAAGTAGATTTTCAAGTGGTTCTGCTTTATCGCTAAAACATTGGCAACCCGCGGTATCTCCTTTAATTCTTCAAGAACCTTGTCTGACGCATCCTTTTCTAAGGTTATCTCTACAACGTCTCCGCCCGGTATGCTGTCCTTCAACTTTTTAGGTTCATCGCACACGAGCAATTTGCCTTTATGCATTATTGCCACCCTATCCGAGAGCGCATCAGCTTCGTAAAGCTCGTTTGTTGCCAAAAGTATAGTGGAACCCTCGTATCTTAGGTCTCTGAGCATGTTCCATATTCTATGCTTGCCCACGACGTCTACTTGGGCTGTTGGCTCATCAACAATGGCAATTTTAGGCCTTTGAATTAGGATTTTGGCTATTTCCACTCGTTTCCGCATGCCGCCGGAAAAGGCGTGCACACTTTTGAAGCGGTCATTCCAAAGCTCAAGCTCTTCAAGAACCCATCTTACCCTCTTCCTACGCTCATCTGGTGTTAAACCACAAACTTTCGCATGCCAGTTCAAAATGTCCCAAGGCGAGTCAACCCACAGAAGCTTAGGCTCTTGAAAAGCCATCCCCACAAGTGTTCTAGCCTTGTCAGGCTCTTTGGTAACGTCATAAGATCCGATGTAGGCTGTTCCCTCAGTCGGCTTAATAACAGTTGTAAGCATAAGCAAAGTTGTCGTCTTCCCAGCGCCATTAGGCCCAAGAATTCCAAGGATTTCGCCTTCTTCCACTTCAAGGTTTAGATGGTCAACTGCTGTGAAATCGCCAAACTTTTTTGTGAGATTTACTATGCGGATTATTGGCGCCATTACCTATTCCTTAGTGAAATAAACACTGTTTGTTGGCTGTTACTTAAAGATTACGTGACAGCAGCTCAAAAGCATGCTTTTCGGCTTTTTCAACAACCGCATGCTCATCTAACACTTTGACAACTCCGTCCTCCATCAAGATCTTGCCGTTAACCATCACCGTGTCTACGTCGCTTCCCTTTGCGGAATATACTAAGGCGGCGTAAATGTTATGCGGAGGTTTTAGATGAGGTCTTTCCAGGTCAACAAGAATTATGTCTGCTTTTTTCCCAACTTCCAATGAGCCTATAACTTTTTCAAGTCCCAAAGCTTTAGCCCCATTTATAGTTGCCATCCTCAAAACTTCATCGGCGGGTAGAACTTCAGGCTTTTTATAGACAAATTTTTGGAGTAAAGCCCCAAACTTCATGGTTTCAAACATGTCGAGGGAATTGTTGCTTGCTGGTCCGTCAGTTCCCAAGGCTATGTTAACGCCCGCCTTAATGAGTTCTTTGACTTTTGCAGCGTTTAATCCAAGCTTCATGTTGGCCACTGGCACATAAGCGGCGTTCACTTTACGTTTCGTCAAAATGCGCATATCCTTTTGGGATATGTTAATGCAGTGGGCTGCAAGGACGTGACAGTTGAAAAGTCCAAGTCTGTCTAGAAACTTAACTTCGCTGCAGCCATATTTTTCCTCAAATTCCTTGAATAGTTCCGCTGACTCCGCTAAGTGGATGTGGACGCCGACCCCAAGCTCTTGGGCTTTATCCCTAACTTCAGCAAGCAGTTCTGGGCTGCAACTGTAGGCCGCGTGAGGACCAAGCATTGTTTTCACCCTTCCATCAGCATATCCATTAAAAGACTTGGCGAAGCTGACGCTTGCATTAAGCATCTTCATGCCTTGCGCTTTATCTCCAGATTCAATAATGCCTTCAGCCAAAACAGCCCTTAAGCCACTTTCAGAAACAGCCTTGGCAACCGAATCCTCATAGAAGTACATGTCAGCAAAGCATGTTGTTCCACTCTTCAGCATCTCTAAACAGCCCAAAAGCGTCCCGGCATAAACATCTTCACGCGTCAACTTAGCCTCCAAAGGCCAAATTGTCTCCTGAAGCCACACATCCAAGGGCTTGTCTTCGGCTAACCCC